>JANXVQ010000962.1 GCA_025351545.1 Spirosoma sp. | reverse complement strand
CGAGTATATTGAGGGATGGTATAATCGCCGACGGAAACATTCGGTGTTGAATTACCGCACGCCCAGTGAGCAGGAATCTTATTTTTACACCTTCTCAATGACCACCTAAAAAATCTCCACTATACTGTTGCAAGTCCATTTGTAGATTACCATTGCTTTGGTTGGAGTAGTTACCCCAAAGCTACAGGAATCTATTGAGCGGCTGACTTTTGTTGGTTCAGTAGTCTAGGGTCAGTTGCTGAAAGATACAAAAGGGAAGAAAAAGTGATATGCACTGTAAATGCGAATTCATGATATACTTTCTACTATTTCTACCCTGGTTGACTATCCTCGCAGCTAATTGGCTGGCAGATTATACAGGCGGTCAACCAGTTTGGCAGCAACGGTTTGTTCAAATTCTGCTTGCCTTATACTGTATTGTAGCCATCATACAGATCCGTGAAGTCATAATGGAAAACAAAACAGCACCGGATATAGAAGTACATAATGCCTTGTTGGCTAGCTATATGCCGCGTCATCATACCAAGATAATTGCGCCTATAGAGTTTTTCTTTGGGCAGATGGATACGTATAAAATCAGAGGATTGACCTACTATTATTTACTTGAGAGAGACACAAAAAAAATATCATTATCAACATTTTTCCAATTGGCAAATCAGGACGGTGTGATGTATATAATTAGCGATCACCGCCTGAATGCCAGCTATGATATTCCAGTGAATGCTCCTGCCAAAATTGGTGCTTATCATCGAATCTTTCAGGATGAGTTGAATACAATATATGCGCACGATTCCAGCCAGCAGTAAAAGGTCTGATGAGTTTTCACCAAACAGCAACGTTAGCGAGTTAACCTGTTAGCGAATTACCTTTGCCGTATGGCTTTTATCCAGACTGATACCTTTACACTGCGTGGTTACGAGTGCGATGCCTTCGGGCGAATGAGTATCCCAGCCCTGATGAACCTGATGCAGGAATCAGCGAATCGAAATGCTATTGATTACGGCATCGGTATTGCCGATTTGGCCCAACAGGGTTATGGCTGGATGCTGATGCGCTTTTGCCTGCGGATGCATCAGTACCCGCGCTACGGCCAGACGATCCAGTTGATGACCTATCCCACCACTGTCGAGAAATATTTCATACATCGTGACTTTCGGGTACTGGCTGAAGACGGAACGTTGCTGGCCGATGCCAGTAGTACGTGGCTTGTTTTTAGTATGGAAAAACGTTCTATGGTGCCATTGCCAGAGTTTATTCGCCGTTTGAGTCCGCCAACCAACGTTGACCCATTGCCCACACTTCCACTCAAACCTGATTTTCAAACGGTTAACTTTATATCAACTGACACGAAACGGGTGGAAGTGGGCTGGTTAAGTATTGATCAGAACCAGCATGTCAACAATGTAGCGTATGTACAGTGGCTGCTTGAATCTATTGACAATGAACGGCTGCAAACATGGGAATTAGCCGAAATTGATTTAGTTTACCGAACCGAAAGTCATTGGCGTGATTGGCTACAGGTCGAATCGGTAGCCGAAACAAAGGAGTCAATACTTCACCGGATCATTCATACTGAATCGAGTAAGGATGTGCTGCTGGCGCGGAGCCGGTGGCGCTAGTTTTGTTAGGACGACAAAAATTAGTTATGACCACTTCACAAAAAAATACGCAAACGCTCGATGCTGTGCTGAGCGGTCTGATGCGCCGATACACGGAGCGCGTTCCTGATGTGCAGAAAGTATTCGACGCCATGCTCGACGCGGACGTTATCAAATCGCCGGACGATATTGACAATGACCACATTGCCTTCCGAACAATGGGCGTACCAAACCTCGGACTGGCTTCGTTCGAGAAAATTTTCATGCACTACGGCTACGAACGCCGTGATGAATATAATTTCGTTGACAAGAAGTTAAAGGCTTACTGGTACAGTCCTCTCGGCAAATCTGGGCCGGGACAGCATTTGCCCCGAATTTTTGCCAGTGAGCTACGCGTCAATGAATTGTCTGACGAAGCGCAGCAGATTATTCATCGCTACACAGACAGAACGAGTGACCCCGTCGACGCGCTGGACTTGGATAATGCCGATGCTGTTGATCAGTTTCTGCATCAGCCCCTCTGGACCACGCCTACGCTGGCCGATTATCAAACATTATTGAAAGAAAGCGAATACGCGGCCTGGGTGATTTATAACCGTTATTACCTGAATCACTTCACAATCAGCGTTCACAATCTCAAGCCGGGCTACAACACCATCGACGAGTTTGTTGCCTTTTTGCAAAACCGTGGGTTACGATTCAATTCGGCGGGCGGTATAATCAAAGTTAGTCCAGATGGTAATTTGAGACAGGCATCTACCGTTGCCCAGATGATCGACGCCGAATTTGCCGGGGTCGCAGGGTCGCCTGCCGATATCTTTCGCATTGCGGGTTCATACGTCGAGTTTGCCGAACGGCGCATATTACCTTCATTCCAACACCTTCCCGCTGACCAAATTACCCGCCAGCACCGGCGCGAAGGCTTTGAAACGGGCAATGCCGACAAGATTTTTGAAAGTACGTTTACAACTCAAACGGGTAAATAGCTTACAGTATTCGACTTACGGTTATGATGGGGTTGACTACCCAATGTGGCAAATCGTGAAACCAACAAAACCCTTCTCCCTACATGATCACAAAATTCTCTCTCCTACTCGCCGGACTGCTGTTATGTGGATTGGTTTCGCTGGCACAAAAACCCGCCCCGGTGGGCCTGCAACTGTACAGTTTCCGCAATCAATTCGCGAAAGATGTTCCGGGAACGATGGCTAAAATAAAACAGATGGGATTTCGGGAAGCCGAGATTGCCGGAACCTATGGCCTGAGCCTGACCGACTTTCGCAAGTTGCTGGACCAGAACGGCATTAAAGCCATAAGTACCGGAGCGAGTTTTGAGGATTTGGACAACAATGTGCCTAAGGTTTTAGCAGAGGCTAAAGCGTTGGGGGCTAAATATGTTGTCTGTACCTGGATTCCTCACGCGGGTGACAATTTTACAATTTATGATGCTGATCGGGCCGTCGACGTTTTCAACACAGCGGGGAAACTACTCGCCGAAAATGACATTACGTTCTGCTACCACAATCATGGATACGAATTTCAAACTTATAAAAACGGCACTTTCTTCGACTACTTAGCCGAAAACCTGGACCCTAAATCGGTTAATTTTGAGATGGACGTATTTTGGGTAAAATCCCCTGGCTATGACCCCGTTGCACTGTTACAGAAGTATCACAAACGTTTTTTACTGATGCACCTCAAAGACCGGAAACCGGGTACACCCGATAGCAACAATGGCCACTCAGACGTAGAATCAAATGTGACGCTTGGACAGGGAGACGTAGGCATTGCCGCCATTATGAAACAAGCCAGAAAGTCGGGCGTGAAACATTATTTTATTGAGGACGAATCATCGCGCTCAGTGGAGCAAATGCTACCAAGCCTGGCTTTTTTATCGGGGTTGAAATAAGCCGGAAGAAAAGTATATGGCTTCTTTCATAATCGATTGACTGAGTGTTTTTTTACGACACTCCGTTTCACTACTTTTTGTGATAATCAGCCTCTAAATACTCAGAAAACAGCTCTGTTTCTAATTAAAATCTCCGCTGCTACCTGTTGAATATCAGCTGGTTCGTGAAAAGCGCTGATGACAATGCGCGTATTGGCCCGGTCGGCAGCAGTTGGATAAGCGAATGAGTAAATCAGTATGTTATTTTGGAGTAAATCCGCATACAACTCATCATGCTCAGTGAAGAAAACCGGGTAACCTTTCGCGTGGCGAAACAGGCCCGTGGGAAGCAGCAGTTTCTCTGCCAGCATAACATTTTGCTGAAGCCGCTCAAACCCTTCGGTATATAATGCATCGGCTCGCAAATAAGCATCCAGGCAGGCAGGTGGCATGGGCGAGCAAGCGCCGAAAAACGCCGTTTGACGCAGGGAGTTTATCGTACGAACATCACCAAAAACCACGCCACCCGGCAACCCCATCGCTTTGGCCAGCGAAGCCGTAGCTAGTACACAGACAGGGCCGCCAATACGGTTCGGTTTACGCGGAATTTGTGGCCAGATACCCCGCCCATTGTTAAGCACACCCAATCCGTGCGAATCATCAACAACAAGGGTAATGGGTCGGTCGTCGGGCAAGTCGTTGACCCAATCAAAATCGTAATAATCCGAGCAAACGGCGTCGAGTGTGTTGGTCAAAATAGCAACCGGGCCGGGGGACATTGTCCGCAATTGTGCTGGTAATTGCGCGGTCCATTCGGCAAACGACAGTTGGGGCAACGTAACGGTGGGCTCGTTCCAAAGGGCAGGGTGCGCCTTTGGTGCATAGATAAACGTGGCCTGCTGACTTTTAAGCCAGTTTATGACAACCTGGCCAGCCATCATTCCCGACGAAAGTGTCAGGGCATTCTCGGCACCAGTCATATCGGCCAGTTTGGCTTCGGCCTCTTCGTATACGCCAAGCCGTACATTACCATTGCGGGAACTCCCAAAAACGGTCCCGTATCGGCTCATACTTTCCACCATCAATTGATGGAAAGCAGGGTGTTGAGGCAGACCTAAATAGGCTGTTCCACTAAAGAAAAGATATTTTTGACCGTTGTGCGCTATGGTTCGGTCAGGCAGGTGATTTATATGGAAAATCTCACTCATTCGCTCATTGATAAGTTCACTCCTGTGCCGTTTTCAGTGGCATAAACGACTTTGCCATAATCGAATGTAACACCCGTAGCCGGGTCGTTGGCAATTAGCATCGCTCCATCTAAATCGGCATAGTCAAGTAAGGGAAGCAACTGCGCTATAGCCGAAATACCGACACTCGATTCGGTCATACAGCCGACCATGACACGCAAATCCAATTCACGAGCCCGGCTAATCATGCGCCGGGCGGGCGTTAATCCACCACATTTGGTAAGCTTAATGTTAACGCCGTGAAAATAGCCCGCGCATCGGTCAACGTCGCTCTCAACAATGCAGCTTTCATCGGCAATGATGGGCAGCACACTCTGCTCGTACACTAATTTGGCACCTGCCCAATCAGTAGCGGGGAGAGGTTGTTCGATAAATTCAACCCTTAACGCTCCCAATTCCTTCGACTTGGCAATCGTATCAACCGCTGTCCAACCACAATTCGCATCGACGCGAAACACCGCATCGGTATGCTGACGCAGCGCATTGACAAGCACTAAATCCATTTCTGGCTGACCCAGTTTGATTTTATAAAGCGGCCACGGACGTTCCAGCATTTTTTCAACCATTCGTTCGGGTGTATCCAGGCCAATGGTGTAATCGGTGAGAGGGCTATTTTCGGGATTCAGGTTCCAGAGTTTATACAAAGGCTGTTTCTGCCGTTTGGCCCATAAATCCCAGGCAGCCTGATCGAGCGCACATTGAGCAAACGGATTTTGCGCCAGATACGGTTGTGTATCCGCCCAGAAAACTTCAGGATCCGTCAGGGAGTAGGTTTCGATGTGAGAACGTAAGGCGTTGAGAGCCGCGACCATTCCATCAATGGTAATGCCGTAATAACGGGTTGCCGTAGCTTCGCCAAATCCACTATACTCGCCATCGCGTAGCTCAACGATTAGGGTTGGCTGCACGTCGCGGCTATCATGCGCAATAGTAAATGTATGGTTCAGGCGAAGATCAACCCGATGAAAGAGCAACTGCATTTGTCTACTATTTTGACAAAGATAGCCGTCGTTCCATGCATTCAGAACGGTAGGCCTCTGATTACAAAATTCAACGTTGGATATACAATTACAAGTCTACCAAACCGTGCCGCATGGCCTCCATAACCATACCTACCCGCGTTTTTACGTTCATTTTCTGGAAGACAACCTCTCGATAACCGTCTACAGTGCGCGGACTAACGCACATTTTGTTAGCGATTTCAGTATATGTCAATTCGCTACAGGCAATTTTCAAGAATTCGACCTCTCGACTGTTCAAATTAAAAAACAAAATGCGTCCGTTCTCGGTAGGTGTATTCAGGTTGCGGATGAGTTGCGTTGTCAGGAATTCTGAATAATAAAAACCCTTGTTCATGATATCGTCCAACGCCCTGCGAAACTCGGCCGGGCGACAATCTTTAAGTAGATAGCCTCGTGCTCCATTACGTACCATCCTGACGATTTGATCCTCGCGGTGATCCATCGAAAGGGCGAGAACACGTACCAACGGATATAGTTGTCGAAGTTGTATGGCCGTTTCGAAACCGTCCATTTCCGGCATATTCAGATCTAACAACACCATGTCGGGCAATTGAGCGCTATTGGCTAACTGGTCCAGTAAATCGCGACCATTTTCGGCTATGAGCAGAACGTCGTAGTTATCAAACTTGCGAACCATATCAGATAAAGCCGCAGCCACTAAGTAATGATCGTCGACAATGGCGATAAATGCAGACATGGGTTAGGTAACGTAAGTAGTAATATAGTAATACTACCCGAAAAGTATAAAGCTAATCCAAATCATGCAATAGCCAGCTTATGTTATTTTTTGACTATATAAGTAGCATTTTACAGCTCTTAATTTATACACAAACGTATTATATCACAAAAGCATTATTTTATCTTCAATTAATCATATATTTATTCATTATAAGACCCGTAGATTTCAGAAATGCAAAGTAGTAATCTATCAAATCATAGAAGCGGTATCAAATTTATTTTGGATTTATTGGCAATTGTGAAGCAACTCCACCTGATTTAGCTGCGGGGCACCCGAATTTCAACGCGTGTACCGGCATCGGGTTGGCTGAGAATGGTACAAATGCCGCCGAGCATTTCAGCCCGCCGGTAGAGGTTACTCAGTCCTGCTCCTGATTCGTTAAGCGATCGGCTGGTGGCTTCCTGAACGTTAAATCCCCGGCCATCGTCGATGATCGCCAGCATGAATGTGTCCTCTGCTTTAAAGTTGGCTATAATATGTAAATTTTTCGCTTTCGCATGTTTAAGTGCGTTGTTGAGCGACTCCTGCGTCATCCGCAGGAGCACCGTTTCCATTTGCTCACTGAGCGAATAGGGTTCGCCTAAGGTGGTGAATTGTGTGTTTATGTGGCCTATTCGCTGAATTCGCTCTAGTTCGAGTGTCAGGCTGGGTATCAGCCCAAACCGACGAACAGTATCATGATCGAGCGTTTTAGAGAGTGTACGGACATCGGCAATAATAGTTCGGACCAGATCCCGTGTTTGCTGAACAGATTGCTGGTGATCGGGCTCTACAACTTCATCTTCGAGGGCATTCAGGCGCATAATAACCACCGTAAGCAGCTGACCAATATTATCATGTAAATCGTTGGCAACTTGCTGGAGTGTCTGGTTCTGGATTTCGAGTTGCGATTGAAGAAGTTCGCGCTGGTATACCTCCTGAACCGTGATTAATTGTTGCTGATGGGCTTTATATCGCTGTTTATAAAGAACCAGCAATAAAGTAATAAAACCTGCCAGTAAAAGGAAAAGCAACGTCCCTATTGAAATAATTAAGATAACATCAGGCGTCTCGTTTGACATATTGCTTACTACCTATGACAGGGTTTTCTTATAAAAATGCCTTGTGTGAGGTCAGATTCTTAAATCTGACCTGTGAGGTTTCTTCAAACCGAACAAAACGAGGTTTTGAGAAACCTCACAGGTCGGTTTGAAGAAACCGACCTCACAAGAATAGTCTGA
>JANXVQ010000946.1 GCA_025351545.1 Spirosoma sp. | reverse complement strand
CAAAAGGTACGCTAGCCAATGAGTTAGTGACCGACACAACGGTATTTCGGCGGTTGAGCCGGTCGGCTGCTCAACTCGAAAACACGGCCAGTTCGGCCAATAAGACCGTTGGGAACATGAACAAGGCATCTGAAACCCTGAGCCTAACTTCCGAAAATCTTCACAAAGCGTCCGAAAAACTCAACAATACCAACAGTCCGCTGGGCGTACTTCTTACCGATCAGGAAACGGCTACCAACCTCCGCGCGACGCTCCGAAACCTGAGCAAGGGTAGCGCGTTACTCAATGAAGATTTGAAAGCGGCTCAGAATAACTTCCTGTTACGTGGTTTTTTCAAGAAGCAAGCCAAACAAACGGCAAAAGATCTAGCTGATAGCACAGCAGCGGCAAAACCATAACGTTAATCTTATCAAACGTTGGGCTATAGCTGTCATCAGAATTACCCGGCACCAGCCGCCCGGCCCGGCTAAAGCCAGTTCGATCAGGCCGCTAAGTTTTTTAAACTTCCTACAACGCCAGATGGATCGACTGGACAGGTTGGCCGTAAAAGATAGTGGCCTGCCGGTCGAAATCCTCGGTTGAGTCGGTTGTAAGAAAGGTTCGCTGACCATATTTACTGCACTGCGCGTCAATTTCAGGATGACGAATTAGGTATTCGGCAAGACTATCGGCCACGATACCGCCCTGCGTTAAAATCGTCATGTTAGCTGGTGCCGCCTGCCGAATTTTGTCAAGTAGCAATGGATAATGGGTACAGGCGAGTAAGAGCGTGTCAATGTCAGACGATTGAGCCATGAGCCGATCAATGTGCTGCTTAACAAAATAGTCGGCTCCGGGGCTGGCATACTCGCCATTTTCAACTAAGGGCACCCACATCGGGCAAGCTTCCTGAAATACGTTTAGAGCTGGGAAAAACTTTTCAATTTCAACCACATACGACTCCGACGTAATGGTGCCGCGTGTAGCCAGAATCCCAACGTTACCTGTTTTCGAGTACTTGCCAATAACTTCGGTTGTGGGTCGAATAACGCCCAATACTCGCCTGTCTGGCCCATCCAGCCGAGCGCCGGTCCGACCGGGCACAAGCGTTGGTAAATCGAGTTGCTGAATATTACGTAACGCTTTTGCCGAAGCAGTGTTACAAGCCAGCACTACCAGCCGACAGCCCGCATCGAACAGATGTTGAACACATTCGAGGGTGTAGTGATAAACCGTATCGAAGGAGCGCGTACCGTAAGGCGTCCGGGCGTTGTCGCCCAAATAAACGTAGTCGTATTGAGGAAGTTTCCGGACAATTTCGCGCAGGACAGTCAGGCCACCGTAGCCAGAATCAAATACGCCAATGGGTTGTACTTTTTCAGACATTAGTTGGTGGCTTTCTCTCAATCGTCTCATTATGAGTCAGATAGAATCACACTGAGACGATTGAAATTAATGCTACTTGACAATAATTTACCCTAACAATTCTCTCCCCTGCGCGAGAGCCGCATCAAGCCCCGATAAATCGGTGCCGCCTGCAGTAGCGAAAAACGGCTGTCCACCACCTCCACCTTTGATATTTTTTGCCAATTCTTTCACCACTTGACCAGCGTTCAAATTCTTACTCTGAATTAGTGAATCAGGCAGCATCACAGCGAGTTGCGGTTTGCCGTTGATGTCGGCACCTAGCACGAGAGCTAAATTGTCCACTTTTGCTTTCAGATCGTAAGCCAGTTGTTTGAGCGCATCAGCCGAAGGGACATCTACCCGCTCTACGAGTAGGGAATGACCCGATCCTGCATTCCCGTTTACGGCTTCTATTTTATCCAGAAGCTGGATTTTCAATTGCTGCACTTTCTCATTTTGCAACGCTTCGACCTGTTTCTGCAACGCGCTGCGTTCGTCTAACAACGACTGCACTGCTCTTACAACGTCTTTAGGCGCTTTGAGCAAGTCTTTCAGCTCCGAAACAACCGCCATCTGCTCGTTGATCAGTGCTTCGGCACCAGCCGATGTTTTCCCCTCGATCCGCCGAATGCCCGTTGAGACGGAACCTTCACCCGTGAATTTGAATAAACCAATGTGGCCCGTTGCCGACACGTGCGTACCGCCACAGAGTTCGACAGAATAGGTTGGATTGAAGGTGATCACACGAACGAAGTCGCCGTATTTCTCCCCGAACAACGCTGTTGCACCTAAGCCTTTGGCCTGCTCAATGGGTA
>JANXVQ010000691.1 GCA_025351545.1 Spirosoma sp. | reverse complement strand
TTCACGAGAGCTTTACCAACTACTCTGAATGCCTGTTTACGGAGTTTTATTATGGTAAAGAAGCGGGTGCTCAATACGTAATAGGGTGCCGAGCGAACATACGAAATGACCGCCCAATCATCGGAACCTATAATGTGAACCAAGAGGGATCGGGCGATATGTATTATAAGGGCGGCAATATGTTGCACACGATTCGGCAACTCGTGGGCAACGACGAGAAATGGAGACAACTTCTGCGCGGCATGAACAAAACTTTCTACCATCAGACCGTTACCGCCAATCAGATTGAGCAATACATGAGTACACAAAGCGGCTTTAACTTGAAGCCTGTGTTTGATCAGTATTTAAGCAGCATCCGAATTCCGGTGCTCGAATATCGTCCGGTAGCAGGTGGGATACAGTATCGTTGGGCCAACTGTGTAGTAGGCTTTGCCATGCCTGTCCGGGTGTGTTTAGGCGAGTCGGAACCTTATTATCAGGTACAACCGACAGCCCAGTGGAAAACCTTGTCCGCTAAAAATGAAACGACACTGACCGTAGATGCGAATTATTACGTATTAAGTAAACTGGTCAACTAAATTGTTGTTCAATAGGTGGATATGGTCGGTAAATTCGTCAGCTAACAGGCTGATATTGGCGTAAAAAAGGTCTCATGTAGCGTTTACTCAAAAGAATAGTGCTCGTATTAGTAGAAAATGTAGTTTGCTGACTATTTAATTAACTAGCCATTCTGATTTAACACAACTACCATGCAAACCAACCTAAATTTACTCTGGACCGGACTATTGTCAGTAACGTTATTGGCTAGCTGCGGGGGGAATAAGGAAGAAGAAGAGAAAAAGCAGGAAGAAGAATCAATATCGGGATTAGGGGCAATGAGTGCCATGAAAGAACTGGCGAACCAGGCCGTAGAAATGCAGAAAAAAGGTCCTGTTGCCACAGTCGACTTTCGCACCTTAAAAGAATTGCTGCCTGCCGATGCCGATGGTTTATCCCGTAAAGAAGCCACTGGTGAGAAAAACGGAGCAGCTGGTTTTACGGTCTCGACGGCGAACGGAAAATACGAAAATGAAGACGGCAGTGAGACCATAGACATCTCCATTGTTGATGCTGGTGGGGGCGCTATGTTAATGGGCTTAGCGGCCTGGTCGATGATTGAGGTAGATAAAGAAACCGAAAATGGCTATGAGAAGACCAGCAAAATCGGTGATAATAAATCGTATGAGAAATATGATACCAAAGACAAAGATGGCGAAATTGATTTGCTGGTGAACAAGCGATTTATTGTTACCGCAAAAGGCCGGGGCGTTAGCATGGACAAGATCAAAGCCGCCCTCGAAGATGTTGATCTGGATAAACTACGCGATCTGAAATGACAACGCCTGCCAACACAGCACTTATTGAGTTGTAAAAAAAACAGAGTTTTAGCAAACAGAACAGCCCGGCAATGATCAACTGTTGCCGGGCTGTTCTGTTTGCTTACTGTTAATGATAGAGCAGTTGGCGATCAACTTTATCGGGCAATGGTCCTTGCCGGGTGAGTTTCATTTTAGCTAAAAAGGCCCCTGCCTGAGCGCAATTTTCGGGAGTATGACCATCTAAATAAGCGGTCAGAAAACCTGCCCAATAGGCGTCACCGGCCCCTGTAACATCGACAACGTCAATCTTTTTGCCGGGTATATGCGTTTTCTTTTTCCCTTCTTCATACGAGACGATACTACCATTTGGGCCTAGTGTTAAACAAATAACCGATGCTCCCATTTGGTGAAAATCACCTAAAATACGCTCTGGAGTTTGGGTTTCTCCGTAGAGTCGCTCGGCATCGTCTTCACTAATTTTAACCAATACCCCAGCCGAGCAGTAGTCCGATAATACGCGCCATGCCTGCTGTCGGTCGGGCCAGATACTGGGGGCATAATTTGTGTCAATCGTAACCTGGCAACCGGCGGCCTTCGCCCGTTTGGCGGCATCCACAATGGTATCCTGCGCTGGTTGCCGACTCAGAGCGAAACAAGTTGTGTGAAACAGTTGTGCCTGAGCAAGCAAAGAGTCAGGTAGTTGGTCGGGTGTTAGCAAGCAGTCTGCATGGCGGTAAGCAACAAAATCGGGTGTGCCAGCCGTACGCGAAACCAAAACAATACTCGTCGGTTCCAGGGGGTCAGATGTAATAAACTGACTGTCGACACCTGATTCCTCAATCTGTCGAATCAGATATTTTCCGATATTATCGTTGCCAACGCAGGCAACCAGTGCGGCTTTATTGCCTAAACGGGCCATATTGGTGGCCATATTAGCTGGACTGCCACCCTGATATCGACGA
>JANXVQ010000932.1 GCA_025351545.1 Spirosoma sp. | reverse complement strand
ACAGAGACTTAAATGTAGGTGGGTTGAAATATCGGTAAACTCCATTATCGGCACCTTCATAAATAGAATTTCTGGTTGTAAAATCATTAAGATTTAGTAGATAAACGACTTCATCAAAATGATATAATGCTTCATACTTTTCAAATTGAACCACCATTTGAGCCGTTGAGTATCCAGGTACCCCCAGGTTACATACCTGGATACTGTCATGCCTGATCCCTTCAACCAACTCGCTCAACGTACTGTCCTGGCCCTGATTAGTACCAAATACGACCGAATCGCCTAAGAGCCCTACGCGATACTTCCTTTTCTGCGTAGTGTCGGATGTGTCTCTCATGCCAAAGCGGTTGATTTTCAAGACCTTGGTGCCCCGTGCCGTATTTACCGTTGGCTTAAGTTCATACCCTAGACCTTGATTAAGGGATTTCTGTAAATAAAAATAATCTGAGCCTTTAACAGAGTCAAACTTCTTTTTAACCACGACGAAATAGAAAGCCTGTGCGCAAAGTTCAACTAGTATACATCCTAAAAATAAACCAACTAGTAAGGCAAGTAAATCTGCTTTTTCAGGCTTTAATAACATGGTGTTTGATAGAATTCCATTGATTGGCAAGGCAAAGTAGCGGTTTCTTGTCTATTTTATTAATATCATTATATGTTTTATTAATAAATAATGATATTATAACATATCGTACTATTGAAAATGATTGATTGAGTGGCTCGTAACACTCTGTTTGCGATAGTAGTGATCGCGTACGGGTGAGTCGTTTCCTACTTAAAACAACCTGACGTAATGCTGCTTTGTAGCACTAAAATGTATTGATTGATTAGCGTGCTTTCTTGGATGTGCGGTAAAAAGATAGCGCGTTACATACGCTTCACGTTAAAACAAACCTATTTCCGCTCCATCTTTGTTATCCTTGCATAACAATCTAATTAATTCTGAAATGAGGATTGTGTCTGGTTGCTGCGACAACCGCTCATTCATTCATTCACTCTTTCGTTATTACCCATGAAACTCATAAAAGTAGCCGCTGGTGTCCTGAATCAAATCCCGCTTGCCTGGGATCATAACAAGCAAAATATCATTAATGCCATCGAAGAAGCTCAACGGCAGGGTGTTAGTGTGCTGTGTCTGCCCGAATTGTGTATTTCGGGGTATGGCTGCGAGGATGCGTTCTTTGCCCAGAATACCATCGATCAATCCATTGCTTCACTGCTGGAAATTGTCGAGCACACGAACGATATCGCCGTGGCGGTCGGTTTGCCGTTGCGTTATAACAACCGAACGTTCGATACGGCCTGCCTGATTGTTAATAAACGGATTATGGGTTTTGCTGTGAAGCAGTACCTTGCCAATAATGGCGTTCACTATGAAGCGCGCTGGTTTCAACCGTGGAATCCCTTTGTTCGCGACGAAATCAAAATCGGGGAGTTTTCCTATCCATTTGGTGATCTGGTGTTCGACTTATCGGGTATTCGGATTGGATTTGAAATTTGCGAGGATGCCTGGGTAGCTAACCGTCCCGGACGAACTCTATACGAACGGGGCATCGATATTATTTTGAATCCGACCGCCAGTCACTTTGGATTTCTAAAATCGCAGGTGCGTGAACGGTTTGTGGTCGATGCGTCGCGGGCGTTTGGCGTAAGCTATATCTATGCCAACATGTTAGGGAATGAAGCGGGCCGGATGATCTACGATGGCGACTCGATGGTGGCTTCCAACGGCGAATTGCTAGTGTCGGGTGCCCGGTTGAGTTACGAAGATTTTCTGATCGTTCCGGCTGTCGTTGATGTGGAGGCAACCCGCTTGAATCAGACACAGAATCGCGGCAATATTGCCTTGGCTTACTCAAATCTACGGGTGTCGGATCGTTTCGATTGGCCCGATATTGCGCCCGTTATTCAGAAAGCTGAACTCGAAGCGTGGGAGCGGGGCGGTTACCTGAAAGAAGAAGAATTTGCACGGGCCGTTGCCCTTGGCCTGTTTGATTACTTACGCAAAAGCCGCTCGCAGGGATACGTGTTGTCGTTGAGTGGCGGGGCCGATTCGTCGTCCATTGCTGCGCTGGTATCCTTAATGATTCGGATGGCCGTTCAGAATATCGGTATGGATGGCGTCAGGAAAAAACTTGGCTACATCAACGCTATTCAGGCTTGTAAAACGCCTGAAGAAATGGTTGGTAAACTACTGACGGTCATGTATCAGGGTACGAAAAACTCATCGGACGATACGTTTAACTCAGCCAAAGAATTAGCCGACGACATTGGCGCTACCTTCCTGAATATCAACATCAACGGTTTAGTGGAAACCTATTGCGGGTTGATTGAAGAGCAGTTGGGACGCAAACTGTCGTGGGATACCGATGATCTGGCCCTACAAAATATTCAGGCTCGGGTGCGGGCACCAAGTATCTGGATGCTGGCCAACATCAATAATTCGTTGCTGCTCACAACCTCGAACCGCTCCGAAGCCGCTGTTGGTTATGCGACGATGGACGGCGACACAGCGGGCAGTATTTCGCCAATAACGGGCATCGATAAGCACTTTCTTCGGGGCTGGTTGCGGTGGCTCGAAACGATTGGATTGAACGTTAAAAACGAATCGACTCCCGCCGATCGTACCGGTTCGGCTACGGGTTCAACGGCGTCTGACGAATTAATCAAAGTAAGCGGACTACATGCCGTTAACAACCTGCAACCCACTGCCGAACTCCGGCCACTGGATAAAAAGCAGACCGACGAGGACGATCTGATGCCCTACGATGTACTGAACTCGATTGAAGAAGCCGCCATCCGCGATAAACAGCCGCCAGTCGAAGTGCTTAAACTAGTTGAAGTGCGTTACGCCGGACACAACGGCGGGCCTATTCACGACCGGGAAAAGCTGCTGGTTTGGGTTGAGCGATTCTTCAAACTCTGGAGTCGAAACCAGTGGAAGCGTGAGCGTTACGCGCCTTCGTTCCACCTCGACGACCATAACCTCGACCCGCGCTCGTGGTGTCGCTTTCCAATTTTATCGGGTGGTTTCGAGAAAGAAATTGCCGAAATGCGCGACTGGGCCAATGAGCAGAAGCCAAACAGCCGGAAGGGTAAGATTGGGTTTTAGGTAAGCCCGTGGTTAACTTTGTGAACGCCAGTTTGTGAACAGCCTCTCCTTATGATTACGCCGGAAGAGTTTCCCTATATAAAATCCTTGTACGTGAACGACTGTTACGCGTACAAGGATTTTACTATTGAGCTACACAATTATAAACCGTTCAGCCATTTGATTCTGACGGGAAAGAATGGTTCGGGGAAGAGTACGATATTGAGCAATGTAGATAATTATGTCACAGCTTGGCTATCAACGGCTCTGCCTATGACAGGCCACACTCTTCTGGAAAATCATATAGCACAAGTTAAAGAGGTAATTGAACACCTTAAGAATACAAGACAGAATGTAGGCCAAATTGAGCAATGGGAGCAAGAGTTATTTAGATATGGTAGAGTCGAAGTATTTTCACTGATAGAGCCAGAATTATTTTGGGAAAATAATAGAACAACTGCGCTTTACTCTTTTTTTAAAGCTAGACGAACCAGTCAAACCGCGAAGGTGGATAATCCATCAAAAGAAATGGAGTTTACGGAGAAACTCAACACTCCAGATTCCACGGAGTTTTTCA
>JANXVQ010000927.1 GCA_025351545.1 Spirosoma sp. | reverse complement strand
TTGTTCACATCGGCCGGGCCGGTCAGCCAAACGGGCGTAAAATCGGGTGTGTTATAATAAGGGACGGCTCCATCAAGCGCTATTTCGGTATTATCCAGCGTTTGGGTTTGCTGACATGCGAACAGGCAGGCCAGCAAACCCAGTGTTATATTAATGCGAAACAGTAATTGAATCCCAGACATTGACGCAATTTTTAACACCCGTAAATCCATAATTCCGGCCATTCCGGGCCACATAATTTGCTTTTAAGCTGCCATCCGCATACCACATTCGTTGCGGGCCATTTTCATGCCCTTCGTGGTAATCACTATCGCGTGCCAGCTTTCCTGTTGGATACCATTGTTTCGAGTTGCCCTCATAAACATCGTTCCGGAAATGATAAACGAACGCTTGTTTGCCTGACGCATACCAGCCGCCTTGCTCACCCTCCTGCCAGCCATTTTGATAATGCCGGATTTCGTTGAGTTGATGATTCTCGTACCACTGCCGGTGAAAACCTTCGGCTTTTCCCTGACTAAACGCGCCTACAAAAGTAGTATCGCCATTGGCCCAAAGTTGATATTGCCAACCGCTGAATAACGTGTCGGCTAACCACAAATGACCCTCTCTTTTCTGCCAGCCTGGCTGGTCGGCCGACACAAAAATACTGGGGATCCCAACGGTTGCCGGCGCTGATTGCCGGCAACCGAAAAGAAATAATACCAGACTGGCAATCGAGCCAGCCTTATTGAGTAACGGTGCCCGCTTTGCCATAGAATCCACTGCCGCTAATGTAAGGGTCTTCGGCTGTAACATGATAATGATAAATACCGTTAGGGTAATCGGCCGTTTTGCTGGTATGACCGTGGTACTTATCCAAATCAGTGTTGGTAATCGTTTTTCCGCTTTCTATGGGGCCGTATACTGGAAAGCCATCCAGCAGGAAACCAAGTAGCGCATCTTTCCCTTTTTGGGCCGTCAGGTAGGTTGGTTCAACGTGGTAATGGTATTGTCCCTGTTGCTGTGGGTGGCCGCCATATTGATCAAACCCATTTATCTCAATTGTCAGGGGGGAGTTCATTGCCGCATATTGATTGAAAAAAGCAACACCGTTGAGCGAAACACCTGTTGAGCCGAGAGGAGTTGCCGAATGGGAAGCATCGACCTGCGGACTCATCGGAATTTTGAACGTCAGACTAAATTCGCTGATGGTATTCGGATTAACGCCAAATTTGGCATTGGTCCCATTGTAGACTTCGTAGAGCGAACTTTCCCACTGCGTTCCTTTGTAATAAGGACTTTTGTGATCGGGACGTCCTTTGGTTTTAATGACGATGTTCGTTCCTTCTACGTAAATTTCAGTAGCACCATAAATTTTTTTGTATACATCCGGTACGCCCGTGCCAATAGACGTTGTTGCCGTTGTGCTGGTGGTTCCGGTAGTCGTGGTGGTAGGCAAAACAGTCGAATCAGTTGTCTGACAAGCTGCAAAAGCCAGTAGTCCAACGGTCAGTGTTAGTCCGCTAAGGGTTGTGAATAATCTGGTGTGCTTCATTCAATTGGTGGTTATTTGCCTTATTAGACGATAGCACCAAGTCGATTCCTACGGGTGAGATGGTAAATTTTCGGGTGCACTCTCTGGCGGGCCTTCGGCATTGGGCCTTGGGGGATGTTGAGAGTGATCAAACAAACTGGATAGATCACTTACTAAACGATGGAAATCGGCTTGCTGATCGGGGCGACATAAAGCGCTGATTTGCTTGAAATGGTCAAAATTAAGTTCAGCCTGTGCCCCCTGATTAGTCGCAATTTGCTTACTCAACGCATTCGCCCTTACCGAATCTGGCTGATCTGAAGCCAGTAATCCGTAATAACTTTTATATAACTGAACCATCTGGCCGTTCAAATCCCGCGCCTGGCTTCGATGCCTGATAACTAATTGATGATACTGCTTCTGCTGAGTTGGGTCGAAATGGAGTCGCTCTATGATAATAGTTTCCGGACCTTCGGTATCCGATTGTCCAGGCGGGTGGTCAGGGTGAGGTGGCCGGTTGGGCATCGGCCTAACTACCAGAAAGCCAACAGTCAGCAGGTTAAGAAGAAGAAGGCCAATAACGGCAATGGTTAGTAATTTTGTTCGCTCCATACATCGTAGAGTTGATTTGTTGTCGGATATAGCTGCATGCCCGAAACAACGGTAGTTAACTCATCAGCCTGATGCGTACTCGACGTAGCGGGCTGGTTGAGCACTTGCCAGTTAAGTAACACCAGCAAGGCAAACGATGCACTAATTGTCCACGCCGTTTTAGCCGATACATAAACCGTTTGCTGCTCAGGAATGAGTCGATTCCGAATTTTTGCGAATAAAAATGGACTGGGCTCCGCCCGATGTGTGTTGGCCAGACTACCCAATACATTATTTATCCACGTCTCTTTTTCCTGGTCCATATTGATTAAGACGACAAACGTTCAGGATTCCTACGGGTTCCGTAGCGTTTTATATAACGTGAATAATGGATGATGAGCTTTCCAACTGATTGCTATCACTGCCCCGCGGCCCATTGGCAAACTCAACAAGGAACATCAGCTATTGGCCGATTTTTATCAACGAGATCTTCATCTAGCGGGGCAATTGCATGACAGTAAAACGCCAATCAGTTGTATATTAACTGATTGGCGTTTTACTGTCATGCGGAATTTGTAATTGTCAATCAATTGAAGCGGTTTCAATCCAGTCAGGGAAATCTACTTCCTCCACTAATCATCAGAAAGACCTGTACATTAGTTGGGTTAACAGGAGCCAAAACAGAAAGTCGTTTGACCACCAGAGCTATACGCTGGGTTTACAGATGAACCAGGTAAGCGGTCAGGAGTTTCCACTGGATTTTCTGATAAAATAGCCAGCCTGTTTCCGCAATAAGTGTGTTGATAAGACCTCGTTCTCCGGCCTGTGGTTGCTGATTATTAATGCTTTCGTGTTGTCCAATCTCAAAAGCGCTGATTGTACATCCCGCCAATTCGACCCGAAAAGTGCTACGGGCCTGCTCAGCAAAAAAGTGCTCAATCTGGTCCGGCTTATTGGCCAACGGATTAGAGCAGGGTTGAACCGTAAACTCCGCGAACTGTTCGTCACAAAGCTTATGAGAAACCCGCACCCAGTTTTCTGGCATCGGGCCGGGTAGTATGATCTGAATAAAATCGCTTACTTCGGCAGGTCTATCCAATTTGGGCCTGCCTACGGAATCATGCAACGCAAAATCAGCCGAAATGCTGGAAAGAGCCGACCAGTTATTCACATTCAGCAGTTTCCCGACAGAACGGGCAAATGCTTCTCTGGCTGTCGATTCGTCAGAGTACGTGTGTTGACTGGCATAGACCATATCTTTGGTGGCCTCGCCCTGTATAACCTTGCTTTCGTGTTGAATCGTCTCAACAATCGTCTTGAGTTTCATAGGTATAACGTTGTCATCCGTTGGTATGAAAAATCAGCCGTTGGGGTT
>JANXVQ010000896.1 GCA_025351545.1 Spirosoma sp. | reverse complement strand
AACTTCGTATTTTCGTCGTCTTGCACAGTTTACGGACAACCAGAACATCTGCCCGTTACTGAAGAAACGCCCCGCCTGCCAGCTCAGTCGCCTTACGGAAACACAAAGTCCATAGGCGAAGACATTATCCGTGATGCCGTCCGCGCTCAGATTCCTGTCAAGGCGCTTGCTCTTCGGTATTTCAATCCAATTGGCGCTCATCCCTCAGCACAAATCGGTGAATTGCCTTTGGGCGTTCCCGCTAACCTGGTTCCATTTATTACGCAAACGGCTGTCGGCATACGGGCTGGTCTGACCGTGTACGGCGATGATTATAATACGCCCGATGGAACTTGTGTTCGTGATTATATTGACGTAGTAGATTTGGCTGATGCACACGTTCAAGCGGTGAAGAAACTTATTGAGTCGGCCGACAATTCATCTTACGATGTCATTAATATTGGCACTGGCCGCGGTGAAACAGTTCTGAACGTAATAAAAACGTTTGAACGGGAAACGGGTGTCAGCGTAAACTATAGCATTGGTCCTCGTCGCCCCGGCGATGTTGAGCAGGTATACGCCGATGTTTCGAAAGCAAATCAGGTATTAGACTGGTCAGCCCGTCGTTCTTTAGCCGAATCATTGCGCGATGCCTGGCAGTGGCAACTGAAATTGAGTTCAAAGCAATAGCGTTGTATTAGGTACGAGACCACCATCCCGCCGTAACTGTTCTGTAATCATATAACTATACTAATGAAACTTCTTATCACTGGTGGAGCCGGATTTATCGGATCTCACGTTGTTCGGCTATTCGTTACAAAATACCCTGAATATCAGATTTATAACCTCGATGCCCTGACGTATGCCGGTAATCTGGCAAACTTGACAGACATTGAGAAAGCACCCAATTACACCTTCATTAAAGGCGATATTACGGATGCGAAATTTCTGGAAGATATATTCGCTGAACTATCATTCGATGGTGTGATTCACCTTGCCGCTGAGTCGCACGTTGACCGGTCTATCACTGATCCCATGTCGTTTGTAATGACCAATGTTGTTGGAACGGTAAACTTGCTCAACGCAGCTAAAAACAGTTGGGCAGGCAACACAGAAGGCAAGCGTTTTTATCACGTTTCGACTGATGAAGTATTTGGGTCGCTTCATAATCCCGAAGATTTTTTTACCGAAGAAACGTCCTACGATCCTCAGTCACCTTACTCAGCGTCAAAAGCAGCTTCTGATCACTTTGTACGGGCCTACGGCAATACATACAAATTGCCCGTCGTCCTGTCGAACTGCTCGAATAACTACGGGCCAAATCACTTTCCCGAAAAGTTGATTCCGCTGATGATTCTCAACATTCAGACTAACAAGCCATTGCCGGTTTATGGTAAAGGGGAGAACGTGCGCGATTGGCTGTTTGTCGTTGATCATGCCCGCGCTATTGATGCTGTTTTTCATACGGGTAAGGTGGGAGAGACCTACAATATTGGGGGTTTCAACGAGTGGAAAAACATTGACATCGTCAACCTGCTTTGCCAAATCATGGACCGCAAACTTGAGCGCCCCGAAGGCACCTCGGCGAAGCTTATCACCTATGTAACTGACCGGGCCGGGCATGATCTGCGCTATGCGATCGACGCCAATAAAATTATGAAGGAGTTAGGCTGGGAGCCATCACTTCAGTTTGAAGAAGGTCTCGAAAAAACTGTTGACTGGTTCCTGGCAAATCAGGAATGGTTAGACAATGTCACTTCGGGAACTTACCAGAGTTATTACCAGGGAATGTACGCAAATCGTTAATAAAGGTGTAAGCGCGAACGAGTGCAAGAGCGCAAGTTGATGCGCCGACTACTCGTTCGCGCTTGCACTCGTTCGCTCTTTAAAAATGAAAGGAATTATACTTGCCGGAGGCTCTGGCACACGTCTTCATCCGCTTACACTGGCTGTTTCAAAACAATTGATGCCCGTGTATGACAAACCGATGATCTATTATCCACTATCGATTTTGATGCTGGCTGGTATTCGCGATATTCTCATTATTTCGACACCCCACGATTTACCGCATTTCGAAAAATTACTCGGTGATGGTACGCGTATTGGATGCCGTTTCAGCTATGCTGTTCAGCCCAGTCCGGACGGACTGGCGCAGGCATTTATCATCGGCGAAGAGTTTATTGGTGATGATAAGGTTGCACTCGTATTGGGCGACAATATCTTCTACGGATCTGGTTTGTCAAAGTTGCTACAGGCCAACAACGACCCCGATGGAGGTGTCGTATATGCCTATCAGGTGCAGGATCCCGAACGCTACGGTGTAGTGGAGTTCGATGAGCATTTCAACGTATTGTCTATTGAAGAAAAGCCGGAGAAGGCTAAATCAAATTATGCCGTTCCGGGTTTGTATTTCTATGACAATGACGTTATTGAAATCGCCAAAAACATTAAACTGTCGCCCAGAGGTGAATTGGAAATTACGGATATAAACCGGGTATATCTGGAACAGGGTAGGCTCAAAGTGGGTGTACTGGACCGGGGAACGGCCTGGCTCGACACCGG
>JANXVQ010000893.1 GCA_025351545.1 Spirosoma sp. | reverse complement strand
AATCGACCGCCATCGGCATTGGTGGTGACCCAATTATTGGTACGACGACCAAACAGGCTGTCGAACTGCTCATGAATGACCCCGACACGGAAGCAATCGTTATGATTGGTGAAATTGGCGGAGGCATGGAAGCTGAAGCTGCCCGCTGGATTAAAGCTGATGGTAACCGGAAACCTGTTGTCGGCTTTATTGCGGGTCAGACTGCACCAAAAGGTCGCAGAATGGGTCATGCTGGCGCTATTGTTGGCGGAGCAGATGATACAGCAGCCGCTAAAATGGCTATTATGCGCGAATGTGGAATCCACGTAGTTGAATCACCCGCGCTGATTGGCGACACCATGTTGAAAGCATTAGGGAAATAAATTTAATGAAAGAGCGAAAGAGTGGAAGAGTGAAAAAACAGCGGCAGATGCACGGTCTCATTTCGCTCTTTTGCTCTTTCATTCTTTCGCTCTTTCTCTTTTCTAGTACTACCGCCCAGCCACGCGCCAGCGGCATTGGGCCAGAAGGCCGCTATTACCCTATCCACGATTTTCGTGATGATTTTCAGGTGTATGATGAAAGAGCTAAAGCCTATATTCCATACATTATTGAGCAACACGCCGGCCAGACAGCGCTAAGCGCCTATATTGACCTCGAAAGTAATCGGCATTACAGCTTACTGGTTTCGACCCGTCGGGATGGCTATCTGTTTATCAATGCAGCCCTCAAACGTAAACTCCGCGCCGACCATTGGCAAGTGTTGAGCATTGATAGTTTGTTCAGGGTTTATCGCCAGCCAGAAATTTTCCTGACTATTTATGGCGCTCCCGGGCTAGACGACAAACAGTTATTTATTGGTTATCCTAAATCGGCAACTCAAAAACAGGTTATTCTGGGAAACGACAATCTGAGCGTTCGGCCACGGCCACGTACAATTTATGACAACTTCCTTAGCCTGGGTATTTTGTTTTTACTGGCTACGCACGCTTTTCTATTTACCTTTTACCGCCGGGCTTTTCTGCGTTTCTACAGCCTGCGAGACTTGGTGTCATTCCGGGCTCAGGAGGAGTCGTTCCTTATAAACAGGCCGTTAAGTGGCACGAACTTGCTGTTCACCTTAAATTTAAGTTTTGTTATTGCCTACCTGATCATATTCGTACAAAGCCGTAATCTCGATGTATTTGCCTCGCGGACACTCTTTCTGGGCGGGCAGAACTTTGGCTGGTTGATCGGCGAGTTTTTTTTGGTAAGTGGTGCGGCCTTTTTAAGTCTGATTGGTAAATATGTTCTGCTGGAGGTTATGGGAGGCCTGTATAAACTACAAGACAGTATTCATGTTCATTACTTCAAGCTGCTACAGTCATCATTATTGTTTTTTACTATTCTAGCTCTTTTTCTAGTCATTATTGCCTTTAATGCACCTATGGTAACATGGTTGCCAAATGTGCTGCTATTACCACTAATTGGGTTTTATATAGCGCGATTAATGCTGTTATACTTTGCTATTCGCAGCATAGAGCCTATTAAGAATCTATATTTATTTTCGTACCTTTGTATCGTTGAATTGATTCCACTTATTATCGGTTTGCGTTTCGCACTATGATGATGAATGGGTAGTGATAAGTTAGCCGTTTTCAAACGACAGGTTTCTGTATGGATACCAAAAACTGAAAATTAGCTGTTGAACCGAGTAGAGATTCAATGAACGAGACTAGCATGCAATCCACAGAAAACCGGCTCACGAAAGTAAACCGGCTGTTAGTGACCCAATCCCGACCCGCAGACGAAAAATCACCCTATTTTGATTTAGTTAGCAAGTACAATCTTCAAGTCGACTTTCGCCCTTTTATTCAGATTCAGGGTGAATCGTTTAAGGATTTTCGGCGTTACAAAATCAATATTCTGGCGCATACGGCTATTATTTTTACCAGCCGTAATGCCATCGATCATTTTTTTCGGATATGCCAGGAAGGCCGTGTTGAGGTGCCGGCCGATATGAAATACTTCTGTATTTCGGAGCAGACAGCCAATTATTTGCAGAAGTACATCGTCATTAGGAAGCGTAAAATCTTCAATGGGAC
>JANXVQ010000830.1 GCA_025351545.1 Spirosoma sp. | reverse complement strand
AAAGCAAAACGCCTTGACGTTATAACCTAATTCAGCCAGCGACGCTGCTGCTGATGCACCGGCCAGGCCAGTGCCCACTACAATAATATCGTATTTACGCTTGTTGGCTGGATTCACCAGCTTCAAGGCGAACTTTTGTCGTGCCCATTTTTCGGGTAGAGGGCCTTCAGGGATTTTAGATTCCAGTTTCATATTTAAAGAGCGAAAGAGCGAAAGATCGGGCCGCCAGAGTGGTAAGAGAGCAAAGAGTGACATTATTTTCTCTCTTTCAGTCTTTCATGCTTCGGCGGCCCGGTCTTTCGCCTTTAAATAATATGGTGAACCTGTAAAAAAACATAAATCGGCATCGCAGCAAAAGCGGCTGGAATAATGACGGCAAAGAAATATTTGCCTACAACCTCAATTATTGGCGTGTATTTTCTATGACGAATACCAAGGGTTTGGAAACCACTCTGGAAACCATGCGCCAGGTGAAAACCGATAGCTATCATGCAGATGACGTAAAACAAAACATACCACCATTCAGCAAAGGCGACCTTTACAACGGCATACAGGTCTTTATACTGTTTGCCATCGTATTCGGCCATTGGAACTGCACCAAAGTGCATTTCGTACCAGAACGTGCGCATGTGGATAATAATGAATAACAACAGAATAGTGCCCAGAATACCCATATTGCGTGACGACCAGTCGCTGTTAGCTTCTGGCTTGCTATAGGCATACTTAACAGGCCGTGATGCCTGATTGTGTCGCGTGAGGATAAAAGCCATCAACGCATGTACCAGAATGGACGTGTAGAGCAGATACGAGACGGTTATAATAAGCGGATTATGGGTCATGAAGTACGTATACTCATTGAATGCCCGTCCACCATCGCTCTTAAATAACTGGAGATTACCAGCCATGTGAACAATCAGAAAAGAACTTAAAAATAGTCCCGTCAGCGACATAATGACCTTGCGGCCGAGGGAGCTGGACAGAGTTTGTGTTACCCAAGCCATATGGTGAACGACACGAAATTTTAGTGGTAAACTATTGAAAAAAAGCCGGTTTAAACGACGCATCAAAGCTAAAGCACAAACCCGATGGAAACAAGATTAAGCGGCTTTATCCGCTGTTTTATAACTTATTTACAGTCGATATAAATTAAATGATCGACTGAATTATCAACAGACCGTTTTAGTTTATTGTTTGGCTAAATAAGCTTTTAGTTAAGTCTTTCGCAGAAAGACAGATCCTGCCTGTTACAACAAGGTTTCCCAAAGACTAAATTAGTGATAGCGAGCGGATTACTGCCTAAATCAGGATCTCTCTTTTGAACAACCATAATTATGCAGCTATTTTGCACCATTCGCCAGTTTCATCTGCTACTATGAAAGCATACGTATTTCCCGGTCAGGGTTCCCAGTTTAGAGGTATGGGACACGACCTCTATCAACAATCCGAAGCCGCCCGTCAGTTATTTGATCAAGCTAATGATGTGCTGGGTTACAGCCTGACCAGCATTATGTTTGACGGTACGGACGAAGACCTTAAACAAACGATTTATACCCAACCAGCCGTTTTCTTACATGGTGTTGTGCTGGCGCTAACTACCGAGTCATTTGCTCCGGCAATGGTGGCCGGTCATTCACTTGGCGAATTGTCAGCCCTAACAGCGGCTGGTGTACTCTCCTTTGACGATGGCTTACGGTTGGCATCAGTTCGCGCAACGGCTATGCAACGAGCCTGCGAACTGGTTCAATCAACGATGGCGGCTGTGCTTGGCCTAACCGATGAGGTAATTGAGCGGGTATGTTCGGAAATTACGGAGGAGATTGTCGTTCCTGCCAATTATAATTGCCCCGGACAGGTAGTCATTTCGGGAAGTATTGCGGGTATCCAGTTGGCTGAGCAAAGATTAAAAGCAGCTGGTGCCAAGCGAGTTGTACCGCTGGCCGTGAGCGGTGCCTTTCATTCACCTTTTATGGAACCAGCACAAACCGAATTTGCCGAAGCGGTTCAAAACATGACGTTTAGCACTCCCCGTTTCCCCGTCTATCAGAATGTTAACGCTCAGGCAACAATAGACCCGCAACAAATAAAAGCCAATCTGATTGCTCAGTTAACATCGCCGGTACGATGGACCCAATCCATTGAACAGATGGTGGCAGACGGCGCTACCGAATTTTATGAGTGCGGACCAGGTAAAGTGCTCCAGGGGTTAATTAAAAAGATCAGCCCAAGCACTCCGGCTTTTGGTATGTAAGTTATAGGTTACTGATAATCAGCTAGAAAGAATTTACTGGTGCAAAAAAGTCACTTTTTTTAAGGCAGTATTTGTTTTTGACGTTTGGCATCCGTTACCTTTGCACTCGCAATTGCAAAAGCGGCCCGATAGTATAAGGGTAGTACGACAGATTTTGGTTCTGTTTGTGGAGGTTCGAATCCTTCTCGGGCTACTAAGTTTTAACACATTTCACATTCAAAACCCCTGCAAACTAACACTTTACAGGGGTTTTGAACTTTTACGGATTACAGAACCGCTTTTTGTTCAGTACGTGTAAGTCCGTCTGTGTACTGGTTTATCCGTCTCATTTGCTACTGATTTGATACAGATAATTTGCTATGGCTGTTTAGATACGTTTGTGCCGTTCAATCATAGCAAAGGCACAATGAGCAAACTAATCAGCATTCGCGTACTCTACAATCGACGTGACGAGTTAGACAAAAGCGGTAAAGCACCTGTAAGTATTGAAGCGTATCACAATGGCAAACGTCACTACGAAAGCCCCGGCATTCGAGTAGCCCCGGAGCAATGGGATAGCAAGAAGAATGAAGTTAAAGGGAACCCCCAACTAAACAGGGTGATTCGGGAAAGAATACTTGAGATGGAAAATTTTATCTTCAGCTTTTCCGCCCAATACAATCGCCCGTGTACATTGGCTGACTTTAAGACGTTCGCCA
>JANXVQ010000821.1 GCA_025351545.1 Spirosoma sp. | reverse complement strand
TTACCCGCTTTTTTGGCCTGATTAAACTCATCGTAGCCGCGCGGGCCTAACGTGCTGCTGTCTTTGCCCGCATCAGGCCCAATTTCGCCCCAGTATAAAACAGACGATTTTGGATTGAGGGCAATACGATATGGATTCCGCAAGCCCATCGTATAAATCTCCGGGCGGGTTTGGGCGGTGCCTTTCGGGAATAGGTTCCCATCGGGAATGGTATAAGTGCCGTCTGGTTGGGGATGAATACGCAGGATTTTACCTCGAAAATCATTGGTATTGGCGGCTGTTCCCCGCGCATCGGCCGCTAAATGGTCGGGCCGTGCATCAATCGGCGAATAGCCATTTGATGGAAAAGGATTCGTGTGATCACCCGTTGAGAGGTATAAATTACCCTCTTTGTCAAAAGCTAACGAACCACCGTGATGCGAACCCGGCTCGAACAGACTCGGCACGTTCAGTAACACTTTTTCAGAGGCCAGATCGAGTGTATTATCGTCTTTGACAACGAAGCGAGAGAGATTATAAAAGGGGTCTTTTTCGGCTTCGGGCGAATAATAGATGTACAGAAAATGGTTGGTCGAGAAGTTCGGATCAAGTGTTATACCTTGTACGCCGTGCCCCTGTTTGGTAGGCACCGGAAACTTATACACCAATTTGTGTTCGTTCGTTTTCGAGTTATAAACCGATAAATTACCGCTTCGTTCCGTGAAGAACACCCGGCCATCAGTGGCAATGGCTAGTTCCATCGGTTCGTTTAGATCGTTGACCAAAACCGACTTCACAAACCGGTTTTCTTCGGGCATCACAACGGCATATGACTTACTGTAATCGAGTGGTTTACCACCGCCCATCACCCAGGTAAGTCCACCCAAAATATGCTGAACGAACAGTGGTTCGACGAAACTGGCATCTTCGTGACCACCACCCGTATAAAACGAGCGTCCACCATCGAATTCATGATACCAAACAATAGGGTGATTGCTGCCATTGATGCCGCCATCGTAGGTATTTTCATCCAAATTAGCCAGCACGGTCAGGTCAGAATAGAATGAACGGTAATTGTACCATTCGTCGGTACGCTCCCAATGGTCGGGCAGGTGGGCGGTAGACGGATGGTTTTTATTGGTTACGTCAACCGTTGCTTTGCGAACGTTGGAATTGCCGGGGTGACTGGCGAAATAGCCGCCCACCAGTTTGTTGTACCACGGCCAGTCATATTCGGTATCGGCTGCCGCATGAACGCCCATATAACCACCACCCGCCTGAATATATCGCTCAAAAGCAGCTTGCTGCGTCTGATTAAGCACGTTTCCGGTCGTGCTCATAAAGACAACGGCCTGGTAATGTCGTAGGCTGTCATCGTTAAAATAGTCCGCATTTTTGGTCGTATCGACGCTAAACTTATTTTCCCGACCGAGTTTCTGAATAGCGGCAATGCCAAAGGGAATCGACGTGTGTTTCCAGCCTTTAGTTTTCGAGAAAACCAGTACACGGGCGGGCATCGGAGCGGCTGCCGCAACAGGGTCAGGCCTTGTGGATAAACCAGTTGTTGTAGCAGACGAGTTGGTAACAACTGCGTTTTGCGTAGTTGTTTTCTGTGTGCTTAAACAGGCATACAACCCAATGGTGACTCCTGATACCCCGAGTAAACGGAGCGCGTATTTAATGGATGTTGGTACCCAAATCATAGAGAAAAAAGGTTGAGCGGTCGGCTATAGGAAAGTAGTTTGAGAATTTTTAAGAATCGGCATAGTATCCCGGTACATTTATTTTCCTAATAAGTCCTGATCGTACGTAAACTACCTACGTCCTTTTACGTGAAAACTGCCCCTGGTTAGCCGACATGAAAATACGGGCAGACGCCAATATTCGTGTGGGTAAATTGGGTGTTAAAATGGCTTTATCCAACAAACGTTTATTCTTATGCAATCCAACAGACGAACTTTCATAAAAAGCTTGTCGGCGGCTTCGGCTTTAGTGGCTACCGAAAGTATTGCCAAGCCATTCGG
>JANXVQ010000779.1 GCA_025351545.1 Spirosoma sp. | reverse complement strand
TTCTAGTTCGTCAGGTCAGGTCGGGTCAATGTGAAGGTGTGTATCCCGGCCTGTAAACTCTGCTGAATTTGAGCAACTTCGGTCTTCATCACCCCAAATAAACCCCAAGGCGACTTACTGATAAAGTGATGGAGTTGCTTTGCTGGTAGTCACAATCGGGAATGCATTCTTGCATACGTTCAGTATTCGATTTACCCTCGTAAAATAGGTCTTTGAGATACTCCCGGGCTTTAAGCAGGTTATTTTTTAGTCCATAAATGAAGTGTAACTCATATCGGCCGACGTAATCGCTCTGAAACGGCACATCCGCGAAACCGACAACAAACCGTTATTATGATTCAGGTCGAAAATGAGATCGGGATGCTGTTCGACAAAAAGACGACCGTCGATACTATTCGGGTGAGCAACTACACGTTTATCTGCAAACACGAGGTCGCCGGAACAGACATTATGATCACCTGCATCTCCGACAAGCCCGAAACACCCAACGCCGGCATTCTGAAACCGGACGAAGGAATGTTGATTGATGGGAAATGGAAATCAGGTCGACGGCTGAACGGCGATCAGGGGAGGCATATCCGCATTCCAGCGGGGAATATGGCGTTCAGAAGCTGATATTATACAGATACGAGTAGCTATTCCGAGCATTTTATTAATCAGCAATACAGACACATAATACTGATTAACAGATCTATAAAGCAGATGACCACTATATCTGGGTCTGACCTCTTCAGGCTACCATCTTAATTTTCACAAAAACAATGCAACCGATTGCAAATTAAATTCTTATCAATGATATTTGTATTAAGTTGAGTAATAATAGTACCAATCGAGGAGCTTATACGACAAACTCTTCTAACTTTTCTCTAGTAGATAAGCACCTGTTTTGAACTTTAGCTAGTTATAACCTGAAGGGTAAAATCAGGAAAACTAATAGAATATGATTCACTTGCGAACGTGGCTGTAGATTCTGACCTTATCAACTTACTATTTCTGAACAAAACGGTCTCCTCTTACTACCCTTTCCCTAAGCCTATGACAAAATCAGTATCCGCTTAAAAAAGTCAGTGATGGGCTCACATCACTGACTTACGAACTCCCCTAGTTCTATTAAGAAGAAGTCATCCGGTTTCGGATGCATGGATTTTTTTGCCGTTTCTAAACTGACAAACCTTTGAAATTTATGTTAAATCAACTACAGTTATGTAACTCACTGCGTATTTTTTGCGACGCGGGCTTTACCAATTAATAGTCATAGCCACATTTACAACGATTACGTGGGCGCGTAACACTCCGGCTGATCAACCCATTTCGGGAACTGTACTCGACGAGAAAGGAAGCCCCTTAGTTGGCGTCAATATCCAGATTAGAGGTACAACACGAGGTACCGCCAGTGATGCGCGCGGCACCTACCGGATCGATGTCCCGAACGGAAGTGCGGTATTAGTATTCAGTTACATTGGCTACAAAAAACAGGAGGTTGCGGTCAATAACCAGTCGATCATCAATGTATCGCTGGAAGCGGATGCCGGTGCACTGGAAGAAGTCGTTGTGGTAGGATACGGAACCCAAAGGCGTTCATCATTAACCGGCGCCGTATCGTCTGTAACGCCTAAAGAACTAACCGCACTTCCGGTACTCAATGTCACGTCAGCCTTGCAGGGGCGGGTGCCTGGTGTATCGGTTGTCAATAATGGAGGGCCGGGAGCGTCACCCATTGTTCAGATTCGGGGGGTTGGCTCAATCAATTACGCATCAGGTCCTCTTTACGTGATTGATGGCGTACCAACGGGTGACCTTAATAGCTTCAACACCAACGATATTGAGTCGCTGGAAGTACTTAAAGATGCCAGTTCAGCCGCTATTTACGGGTCGAGAGCGTCAAACGGAGTTATCCTTATTACAACTAAAAAGGGCGGTCGGGATAGTAAAGTGCGTATTACTTTGGATTCTTATGTTGGTACGCAAAGTGCCTGGCACAAAGTCGATGTACTCAACCGCGACCAGTATGTTCAGTATGCAAAGGCGCTGACGACCAACGCGGGCATACCAACGCCGGGCCGTCTGAGCGACCTCAGCCAGCCTATTTATGCCGGTGCAACGCAAACATTTGCCCAGACCGAAACGAACTGGCAAAACGAGCTTTTCCGCAACGCGCCCATTGCCCAGCATCAGATTTCCTTGTCGGGGGGCAATGCTGTTTCCCGCTTCTTTGCTTCCGGTAGTTATTTCAAGCAAGATGGTATTATGAAGGGCACCGATTATGAACGGGGTTCGTTGCGCCTGAATTCCGACCACCAGGTAACTAAGTTTTTGACGGTTGGTCAAACGTTGACCGCTGCCTATAGCAACCAGCGTTCTGAGCCGTCGGCAGACCGTTCTCAGTTGATGCACGCTATTCGAATGATGCCGTACTGGCCGACTACAGACCCTACTAAAGCCGGTGGCTTTAGCGCACCAACGGCCCTCGACGGATCGGACCCGGAAAACCCGCTCCGTGCTCTAACCATGGACATTACCCGGACTAAATTTCTGAAAGCCTTTGCCACCATCTACGCAGATGTCCGGCTAACGAGTTTCCTGAAATACCGCTTTAATTACGGTGTCGATTTAGGCTTTTCGAACGGTAGCACCTTCAATCCTATTTACAACGATGGCTATGGGCAACGTAGCTCCTCCACCGTTTCGCAGGGACGCAATACAAATATTACCCAGACAATGACCAATCAGCTTTCCTTTGATAAGACGTTTGGTAAACACAATCTTAGTGCACTGGCAGTGGCTGAAACCCAAAAAGTGTTATTTACGGGTTTGACTGGTTCAGGCACCCGACCGAATAATGACCTTGATGTTATTCAGGGCGTAAGCAATCCATCCATAACCAGCACCCGTGCCGAAACGGATTTGCTTTCCTACGTTGGTCGGATTAACTACGATTATGACGGCAAATATCTGCTTAGTGCATCGATTCGTCGGGATGGATCGTCCCTGTTTGCACCGGGCAATAAGTGGGGCAACTTCCCATCGGCATCGGTGGGCTGGCGTATTAACCAGGAGAACTTTATGAAAGGAATGGCGCAACTGTCTGAATTGAAACTACGCGCCAGCTACGGCAGAACGGGTTTCAATGGCATTAGCAACTACGCCTGGCAATCGCTGGTTCAGGCAGATGCTACCGCCTATCCATTTGGCAGCGCCAACAGTTTAGGTTCTTATTTCAATGCTCTGGGCAATACCGAACTGAAATGGGAAACTACCGACATGGTCAATGTGGGTGTCGATGTGGGCTTATTCAATAACCGCATTACCTTCACTGGCGAGATTTATAACCGGTTCACCGATGGGCTGATTCTGGCCGTACCTATTCCAAATTCCATTGGCTACACCAACGCACCCGTCGCTAATATTGGCAGCATGAAAAACTGGGGCTACGAGTTCCAGGCGGGTTATAACTATTCAAAAGGAGATTTTCGGGGGAACGTATCGGCTAACATTGGCATCACCCGCAACCGGGTGCTGAGTCTGGCCACCCCAACGGCAGCCATATACGCGGGCCAGAATCCCGACTACGGCGGATTCGATATTACCAAGACCGAAGTTGGCCAGCCTATTCAGTCGTTTTACGGTTGGAAAGTGGATGGCATTTTCCAGAATCAGGCTGAAATCAATGCCGCCAACGCTATCGACGGAAATGACAAAACCTTATATCAGGATAAAGCCGCACCGGGCGATATTCGATTTAAAGACGTGAATGGCGATGGGAAAATTGATGCCAACGATCGCCAATACTTAGGCAGTTATTTGCCTAAATTCAACTACGGAGCTAATTTCAGCGGTACGTACAAAAACTTCGACTTCACGATGTACCTGCAAGGCGTTCAGGGGAACAAGATTTATAACGGCACAAAGGTCGTTACCCAGGGTATGCTTCGCCTGTTTAATGCAGGAACAGCTGTGTTAAATGCCTGGACACCAACGAACACTAGTACCGACGTTCCCCGTGCCGTAAGTGGTGACCCCAACAATAACAGCCGTACATCGGACCGGTTTATTGAAGATGGCTCTTATATGCGGATCAAAAATCTGACTATCGGTTATTCAATACCGGTCAAGACGCTGGGCGGCCTGACAAACGGGTTCGTCAGCAAAGTTCGGGTGTATGTTTCGAGCCAGAATCTGCTGACACTAACCAAATATACGGGCTACGATCCGGAAATTGGTTCGCGCAATGGTACGCTGCTTCGTAGCGGTATCGACTATGCTAGCTATCCACAGGCACGCACGTTTCTGGCTGGCCTTCAGCTTACGTTCTAACTGGTTTTTTGACGACCTCAAATTTTATTCTTTCCATGAAAAGACAATATTATTTAATCAGCGCTTTGCTAGTGGGCGTAACTATTGGGTGTAATGACAAGAGTTTAGATCAGCTCAACCCCAATGCTGTTACAACGGATAGTTATTTTAAAACCGATGTGCAGATAAAGAGTGCTACGAATGGCATTTATGCGGCTCTTCAATCCACCAATTTAGTGGCGCGCGAGTGGTTTTTTACTCAGGATATGCGTTCTGACGATGTGTCGGCCGGCGGTGGGCAGCTCGAAACACCCCGTAACCAGATGCTGACGGGCGTTCACGATACGGGTAACTCCCTGGTAAGTGCCGTTTGGACGGGTGCTTACCGGGTTATTCACCGGTCAAATGTTGTCATCGACAAAGCGGCTGCCTCCACATCCACCCTAACGGCCAGTGTAGCTACTCAGGCAACGGGAGAAGCCAAATTCCTGCGGGCCTGGTCCTATTTTGAATTGGTTAGTCTGTGGGGCGGGGTGCCGCTGTATAAAAACTACGTTACCTCACTGGCCGCATCAGCGCCCCGTTCGCCGGAAACTGACGTATATGCGTTCATTGTCGCCGATTTGAAAGCCGCTCAGGATGCCCTTCCAGCGGCCTACGATGCCGCCAATCAGGGTCGTGCTACCAAAGGTGCCGCTCAAATGCTGCTGGCTCGCGTGTATTTGCAACAGGGCGATTATGCCAACGCAAAAACAGAACTTCAGAAAATCATTAGCTCGGGCACGTATCAACTGGTGAATGAGTATAACGACAATTTCATTGAAGAAACGGAGTTCAATAAAGAGTCGATATGGGAG
>JANXVQ010000751.1 GCA_025351545.1 Spirosoma sp. | reverse complement strand
GTTGGGTAACGGCATCTCCAGCGGAATGGCAGATGCATCCGTCGCATCCGCCAGGGGTGCCCCTGTTAGGTAAGTTCGTAATTGACTTTCTTTGAGCCGAAAAAAGGATGGCTTGTTATTTGTTTGGGTCCTGGACGCATTCAATCGCGCCAGATCAACCGGCTCAAAATAGGTTTGTCTTGTTTTTACCGCGAATGCATTCAAAGACAAGGCAAAGGTGAGGGTGGCTATTCGCATAAAAACGAACGCAGGTTTTCTATTGGCCACCAATGGGTTCCCAATAGGCCAACCTTCTGATAGAGAATTGCCTGACAGGATCAACTTGTGTGGAAGGTGGATAGGTATAAACTGGCGTATCCAGGAATAGAACTGACTGGGAACAGACAGTAGTGATCGATTCATACTAGTAAAAGATTGATTGTTTATGTATTGCCTGACATTACATCAGAAGGTGTGTAGATAAAAAGGACATACGTATACTGATAGACAGCTTTGGGCTGTCGTTACGGAAAATGCACCATAGGTAACAATTTGACAGAATTTACTTTAGTTAGCATTCCGGACATAAATTTGCACTAGACAGCACAAGAAAACGACGAATCGTTTCACGGCGAATAGGCTAGTAACATTAAACTTGCAAATGGAATATACTAATTCGTGATATTCGTTTACATATGTATTTTCTGACGTGACATCAGACTAGGATAAATGATATTATTTGGTGTAGCTTACACTTGACAGCAAGTAAGCTACACTAAGATAACATGCACATGGAGATAAGCCGTATGCGTAGAAGAGGACGGTCAGGATATTCAGGTGTTAAAACTCAGGGCTAACAACGAGCTATCTTGTCTTTACTAGTTGCTGCCTGGAAACCTTGGCACTTGTTGTACTTGACTTTTTAATTACTCAGGTTTATTAATATTTATCTATCCATGATTTGGATCACAGAAGATAGAATAGAGCTAAGATTTGTTAGTAAAATAACTGCTCAAGGGTTGAGTAAAATTGCCTAATTTTATTGTAATATGTTTTTTTACACAAATATACATCATTTTCTGTCTTAATAGTTCAGGTAAATGCTAATTAATGGTTTATCTACAAAAAAAATTCTATTTGTTAGTCTTTAGATTACTTTTAAGTTACGAATTTATTGATTCTGATATACAATAAGTATAACAAAAGCCCATGTTGATGGGTTGGCAATGAAAAATTCAATGAAAATAAAGATGAGTAGTAGGTTTTTTGTTGGCGGCAGTTTGACATTGAGTAGTAGAAGGAAAGGTGAATAACTTATAGTTCAATCATTAGTATATACTAAATACACGAAAGGTAGTATGTGAAGTTACTTTATTGAAAAAATGTAGTAACTTTCATGGACGTCTATTTTTAGCGATTGTTCTTGACAATAATGGTTGCCTCCTGTACTATTCCGTTTAGTTTTTCATCCGTATTTTTCTTCGAATTTCATACATGTATTCGCCTGATCGAATGAAGGATTGAGGCTGGCTATATAGCTCTGACGGAGGGCAGAAAAATCAAAAATCAGGGCTAAACACTGAGTAATTCCAGAAGGAAAATCGCCGTATCTGCACCTGTCGTGGTAGCGCTGTTCAATAATGCTTTAAGAATTAAAAATGACTAACTACCGTATGAATCGGAAGCTATGGAATACATTCGTTGTCGTCTGTCTGACGGTTAGCGTCACCAAGGCTCAGAAGGGCATCGAGTTTCTTCCGGTAAAAATCGCCGATGTGTTCGAAACGGCGAAACAAACCGGAAAACCCGTGTTTATTGAAATTTTTTCGCCTACCTGTCACGTTTGCCAGAGTTTCATGCCAACACTCGACGATCCACGGGTTGGCGCGTTTTACAATAGTAAATTTGTTAATACCCGGATGGATGTAGGCAGTAAAGCGACGCAGGCCTGGCTGGTAAGTCAAAAGTTATTTATTCCCTCACTGCCTTTATTTCTTTATTTCGACCCGAATCAGGTACTGATTCATTTCGCAATGAGTACAAACTCAGTGGAAGACGTAATTCGGCATGGTACCATCGCGCTCACGCCATTGACCCGCAGTCAACATTTTAAGGCACGTTATGCAGCTGGCGAACGAACAGCTGGCTTTCTGATCGACTACGGCACGTTTGCCCGCGTAACGCGCGACACGGCGGTTAATATCAACGTGATGAATGAGTATGCCCGACAGCAACCAATAACGACCTATGCCGGTGAGACAAACTGGCTGGTTGTCAAGAAGTTGCTAATGGATATGGATAATCCAATCTTTCAGTACATGATAAATCACCTGGTTGCCTACCAGCAATACGATCAGGAGCAGTTAAAAAGTGTGGCCGAAAATATCCTGATGTCTTCTTTATATAGTACACGTGGGGCATTATACAACTCAGACAAAGTGCTGCAGGTAAAACAGCAGCTGGTTCAGATTGGTATCGATCCGAAAAAGGCCAGCAGCTGGACATTACTGCCAGAAGTGAATGCCTATTTTCGGCAGAAGCAAACGGCAAAAGCAGCCGCCCGAATGAATGACCATGTAACGGCTACGCCGTTCAGTATACCGGAATACCTCTATATCTCACGACTCTTTAATAAAAGTAGCACCGACTCACTGGATGTAATAAGCGTGCTTAGTTGGGTAAACAAAGCACTGGCAATTAAGTCAGTAACAATTAACGAACAGGCTGATTTATACTTTGAGGAGGCCGATGCCTACCGCCGGATCGGTAAACGTGCCGAAGCCAACACCGCGGCTCAAAAATCAATGGAATTAGCAAAACTGGCAAAACTGGACACACATAGAAACGTAGAGCAACTCGCAAAGTTGAGATAGGATTTGGTCGAACTACGCTGAATTTGCGACCGCCACCCGGTCACCCCGGCGGTCGGTCGCAGCCGCCTAAAGGCACGGGGCTTTCTTTACGCAACATCAGTTAAGTACTTGTGCAATTGTTTTACAGCAGAATTTATGTGCAACATCAGTTAATACGCAAAGCGCTGGCCGGGGTTCCCCGGCCA
>JANXVQ010000692.1 GCA_025351545.1 Spirosoma sp. | reverse complement strand
CTGCCGCTCATCAAGTCGATAAACCATTCAAGTACTTTGTTATACACAGTACCAGCCAATGCCTATATCTTTGTTTCACCAATCAGGAACAATCCTGCTAAACAGTAAACAACAATATAAAATATAAACACCATGAAAACGCTCATCAAATCACTCGCTTTAGCCCTTACCCTCGGCGTCGTTACCTCTGCTACCTCTTTTGCTGCCACTTCTGAAGGCAATCCAACTGGTCGCACATCAACTGCGGCTTCTTATAAAACTGGCATTTATTCTACCGTGGCGGGCAAACTGAACATTGCTCTCGACAAAAAAACCGGTGGAAGTGTGGACATTCGTCTGAAAGATGTAGACGGTAAAGTGTTATACACACAACACCTCGGCAAAAACGAACACGGCTGCCGGGTTAGTCTGAACCTGAATGATCTGGAAGACGGAGTCTATAACCTGGAAATTACGAACGGTGTCAATACGACTACACAAAACGTGACTATTGCCACCAAACACCCTACTACACCTATCCGCATTATTGCTATCCAATAACCCCTTCCCACCATTGAGGCTTGAGACAAAAACCGCTCCCGGCTCGATCGGAAGCGGTTTTTTATTCTTGTTTACTATGCCAACGGCAACCATTGGTCCGTGTTTTTTGTTGTATATTCCAGAAATTTTTGACTTTTACGTATTCGAGAATCTGTTCACCAACGGGCAAATTACGGTTTCCTCGCCTTTCAATCATGCCTATCTCCCAATCCTTAACTGTTCCCTTTGCCTGGTTTGCGGCCAGTTCGACTACTGATTTATGGACAACTCTGGCGCAAACTCTGTTGCCACCTTATGTAAACACCTGCCGATGGTTTGCGGGTAAGGCACGGAAACAGACGGGTCTTACGGTACAAACGGTGCATACCCTATCGCTTGCTGACGGCGGTGTAGCCTATTTACTGATTCTGGAAGTCACTTACGCCGACGGTATTCCGGAAAGCTACCTTTTGCCACTCTCTTTCCTCACCGATCATGCAGCCCATACATTATCGTTTCAGCTAGCCAATATTCCTGATAAAGGTCGAATTGGTGAGGTAACACTAGGCAAACAGACCGGCATTTTAATTGATGCTATTTATGACGAACGGTTTCGGCAGGCATTGTTTTCGGCAATCTGCCAGAGTCAGACGCTACCACAAACCGACGGCAGTCTGGCCTTTTACCGGGGGAAGGGGCTGGAAGATGGCGACGAATTTCTTCTGTCGCAGGTGCTGCCCGTCGATTCGAGCAACTCGGCCATGACTTTCGGGGACAAATATTTTGTAAAACTCTATCGTAAGCTCTTTCAGGAGACAAATCCCGAGGTGGATATGGTAGCGTTTCTAACCAACGAAAGCAATTTTCCAAACATTCCGGCTTTCGGCGGCAGCCTTGTGTGGCAACGCACCGATACCCCTGATATAACACTTGGCATGGTGCAACGGATGGTAGCAAACGATAAAGACTCATGGATGCAAACCGGCGATCATCTGAATGATTTTTTGTACGCCGTACCGCAGCGAATGTTTGCTATTCGGGAAGATGTATTTGAAAAAGTTGAACTCCTGGGCCAGCGAACGGGCGAAATGCATTGCGCTCTTTATAAACCTGATCGCCCCGGTGTCCCGACCGATGCGGCTTTCGCTCCGGAACCATTTTCCGATGACTATCGCGAATTTTTGATCAAGCGTTTTCAAGATCTACTTGATCGACGATACGCCTTATTGATCGACAATTACACAAAACTCGATCCACAGGCGCAACGATTGGCCTGGGTGTTTATGGAAGCGAAGGAAATGATTGAAACCTTCATTGCCGACTTTCGCACCCGCCCAATCGACTCGCTGCGCATTCGGATTCACGGCGATTATCACCTCGGTCAGGTACTGGCAACGGAGAACGATTTTGTCGTGATTGATTTCGAGGGTGAGCCCGAAAGCAGCATTGCCGAACGGAAAATAAAGCACTCACCGCTCAAAGATGTGGCGGGTATGATTCGGTCGTATCATTACGCCGTTTCAGCCAAGTTATTTAACTCCGTCGAAACTGACGACCTGGACCCTGAGCATTTACAACGTGTGTCAGACCGCTGGTTTTACCTTATTCGCGACACGTTTTTAGATTCCTATTTTAGTGTTTTTGGTGCCCCGCATCCGCTGTTTAAAAACAATAGCGAAATCAACTATCTACTTTTGATTTACCTGCTCGAAAAGGCAGTCTATGAACTGGGCTACGAGATCAGTTACCGGCCATCGTGGGTAAAAATTCCACTGAAAGGCATCATCGACGTTGTGCGTGAGATCGAAAAAATTCGGCTGAGCGATGGCAACACGGTTCCTCATGTGGCAATGCTTCAAACGGGCTTACTGCGACCGCAACGGGCGGAGAGTTGATGAAAGGCGCTATCCACCCTGTTTCAGGGGTGGGTGTTGTCTGTGTTGTGTTGTCGGGTTCTCAAACCCGACGTAATTGCTGACGTGAACTGTCGGGTT
>JANXVQ010000677.1 GCA_025351545.1 Spirosoma sp. | reverse complement strand
CTCGTCTTCCCATTCTGCCAGCATAAACACCGTCTTGATTTTGTCTAACTGCGGACGGACTTCAGCCCAGAAATCATTCGGCGCAAAGCCAGCCACATCACACCGATACCCGTCGATGCCACATTCTTTAACCCAATACTGCATGGCATCAATCATGCCCCTGCGCATATCAGGATTGTTATAATTGAGATCAGCTACATCGGTCCAGTCCGTCGGTTTGCCGGTCGACGGGTCGACAGGGGTAGTCATTTTACCTTTTATCTTTGTATACCAATCCGGGTGCTGTGTTATCCAGACATGGTCCCAGCCGGTATGATTTGGTATCCAATCCAGAATGATCCGTAAGCCCAGTGCATGCGCCCGATTCACAAGCGATTTGAAATCGTCCAGCGTACCGTAGGCAGGGTTTACCGTTTTATAGTCGGCAATGGCATAAGGACTTCCTAACGTTCCTTTTTTATTTTTTTGACTAATGGGATAAATAGGCATCAGCCAAACGATATCCACGCCCATCTCTTTCAAACGGGGTAACTGTGCTTCTACAGCTTTGAAGTTTCCATCGCGCGAAAATTGGCGGGTATTAACTTCGTAGATAGTGGCATTTTTGGCCCATTCGGGGGCGGGCGGAGCCCCCAACGCAGTTGTATCGGTAGCCGACGTTTCAGTTTGGTCCGTTTGAGTATTGCGGCAGGCCGTTGTGAGTAACGAAGCACTTAGCAAGACAGTCAGGTACGATTTCTTCATGGAATTGATTCCAGATCAATAGGATTAAGCGTTACGGAATATATCAGGCCATCATTGGCTTGCGGCTATTTTTCAACTGGTAGATCGCGTCCAGCAGGTCGGCGGCACCGAAAACGGAGTTGCCTGCCACCAGCACATCTGTTCCCGCAGTAAGCAGCGCCTGAGCGTTAGCCAGGCTAACACCGCCATCAACCTCAATAAGAGCCGGGCACTGGTTGGCTACCAACAATTGTTTTAGACCGGTAATCTTTTGGATAGTATGGGGTATAAACGATTGGCCACCGAAGCCTGGATTTACAGACATAATTAAAATAACGTCAATTTGCTCCAGAACGTCGACCAGGCCGGTAATTGGGGTATGCGGATTGAGGGCTACACCTGCCCGGCAACCCAGTTCGCGAATACGCGTGAGCGTTCTATGAAGGTGTGTGCACGCTTCATAATGAACATGAATGACAGCTGCTCCCCCTTCGGCAAAGGCTTCAATGTAGCGGTCAGGGTCGGTTATCATCAGGTGGACGTCCAATGGCTTTTTACAATGCCGCCGAACGGCTTCCAGAAGTGGAAAACCAAACGAGATATTCGGGACAAAGATGCCATCCATCACATCAAAATGGAGATAATCAGCCTCGCTCCGGTTAACCAGTTCCAGATCGCGTTGCAGATTGGCAAAGTCGGCTGCGAGCAACGAAGGAGCAATGAAAGGCTGTGTCATATGCTATAAGGCAGTGGTCGTCAGGAGTTAGTCAATGGTTGTGAGTACGATCAATTCAGAAACGACTAACTATTGACTGATTACTATTAACTCGGTAACTTTTTTTATCTCGTAAAAGTACCTTTTTTTGGATGAACGAAGAAACAATACCTATGTTGCCCGTTTAGAATGAGTGAATGTTTTACGCAATTGGTTAAAAGTCTATCGACAACTCATTGCTGGCGACAATTACCTAACGATTAAGAAATAAATTATGAACCCTGAGGAACGCATTACCGAACTGACTAACCGCCTGAACCAATACAATTATCAATACTACCAGAACAGCGTTTCGGTAGTTGATGACTTTACGTTCGATCAACTATTAACCGAGTTGACTAGTCTTGAGACGCAATATCCTCAATTTCGTCAACCTGATTCGCCAACCGCCCGTGTGGGAGGCACGATCAGTAAAGAATTTAAGACAGTCTTTCACCGTTTTCCCATGCTTTCACTGGGCAATACCTATTCTGAAGAAGATCTCATTGAGTTCGACAAGCGCGTTCAGAAAGGGTTGAACGGTCAGAATTATGAGTATATCTGCGAACTGAAATTCGATGGCGTCGCGCTGAGTTTAACCTACGAAAACGGTGTACTGATACAGGGAGCGACTCGGGGCGATGGCGTTCGGGGCGACGATATTACCAATAATATTCGCACCATCCGTACGGTGCCGCTGCGGGTTGGTGGCACCGATGTACCGCCCTTGTTTGAAGTTCGGGGTGAAGGTTTTCTGCCGCTGGCCGAGTTTGAGCGCATTAACAAAGAGCGGGAAGATATTGGCGATGCCTTGCTGGCCAATCCACGCAATGCCGCATCCGGCACGTTTAAACAGCAGGATTCAGGCGCGGTAGCCAAACGCCGACTCGATTGTTTCCTGTATTCGTTTCTGTCGGACGTGGATATATTTCAAACGCACGAAGAAAGTTTGGTGGCCATGAACCAGTGGGGTTTCAATGTTTCACAAACCTGGCAGAAATGCGCTGACATTCGGGATGTTATGCACTATATCAACGAATGGGAAACCAAGCGCTTCGACTTGCCACTGGGTACAGATGGCATTGTTATTAAAGTGAACCGGTATGATCAGCAGCGTGATTTGGGATTTACGGCCAAAAGTCCGCGTTGGGCGATTGCATTCAAGTATAAAGCGTTGGCTGCCAGTACAGTATTGAACGGTATTCAGTACCAGGTTGGCCGGACGGGAGCCGTTACACCCGTTGCTTTACTGACACCTGTATTGCTGGCGGGAACAATTGTGAAGCGGGCTTCCCTACATAATGCCAATGAAATCGAGCGGCTGGGTGTTATGATGCACGACACCGTATTTGTGGAAAAAGGGGGCGAAATTATCCCCAAAATTACCAGTGTCGATCTGAGTCGGCGTACAGATCAGAGCCAGTCAATTATTTATCCAACAACGTGCCCTGCCTGCGGAACACCCTTGGTTCGGAAAGAAAGCGAAGCCAATTTTTATTGCCCCAACGAGCGGGGTTGTCCGCCCCAGAAACAAGCTCGATTTGAGCATTTCATTCAGCGCCGGGCTATGAATATCGAGAGCCTTGGCGAAGGTAAAATTGAACTGCTTATTGATCGGGGACTGGTTCAGACGCCAGCCGATTTATACAATCTGACGGCCAGCGATTTGTTGGGCATTGAGAAAATATTTATAGATGAAGAATCGGGCAAGAAACGAGTTGTCAGTTTTCGCGAAAAAACGGTTGAAAACATCCTGACGGCCATTGAACGCTCGAAAGCCCAGTCATTTCCAGACGTGCTGTTTGGCTTGGGAATTCGGTACGTTGGGAATACCACCGCCGAAAAACTCGCCGTTTATTTTGGGTCGATGGATGCGATCATGAACGCTGGTCAGGAAGAATTGCTGGCGGTTCCTGATACGGGCCCGCGTATTGCCGAGAGCGTCATTGCCTGGTTTGCCGATGAGGATAATCGTGATTTTGTTGAGCGGCTCCGGCTGGCCGGATTACAATTTGTTAGCGAGAAAAAAGTAGTTGAGCAAGAGGGTGATACGCTTACAGGGAAAACTTTTTTATATACGGGTACATTCGCCAACTTTAGTCGCGAAGAACTAGAATCTCGTATCGAAGCAAACGGAGGCAGGCTGCTCAGTGGCATTTCCAAAAAACTGAACTACCTGATTGTGGGTGAAAACGCGGGACCATCTAAAGTCGAAAAAGCCAGAAAACTTAATGTGCCCATGATCGGCGAAGATGAGTTTATGGCGATGCTGGTGGTTTAGAAGGATTGGTCATGAATAGGTTATCTTTGTTTATAAACCACCGAATATGGAACCGGAAACTAGCCTTGAGGACATAAAGAAAATACTCGCTCGGACTGCCGAACTAACCGAACGTAATGCTAAACTTATTGGTGATTTGGGTAATAAATTTGACTCTTTTACCGAAGGTATGGCAATGCCTTCGATGGAGAAGGTTCTGCGAAAGCAGTTTGGTATGACAACAATCACGACCAACTATAAAACAGAATACGGCTCCGATACACTAGAGGTTGATGTGTTGGGGATTGCCAATGGCGTTGTGAATACGGTTGTTTTGGTGGAAGTAAAGAGTCACCTTAAGGAACGTGATATAGACCAATTGCTTAAAAACCTGGATCGTTTTCGGCGGTTCCACCCAGAATATAGTAACAAGAAGTTATACGGTATTTTGGCCTGTGTACAAGGCTCAAAAGAAATTAGAAATAAGGCAATGGAAGCTGGTATTAATGTAGCCTCCATTCATGACGAAGTGTTTGAATTGAAAACACCTGCTTATTTTATTCCCAAAGACTTCTCCCTCAATATGGTTGCCTAAACGCAGCACTCCCACCTAAATTCCCGTAACTTTGCGGTAATAAATACCTGTTTCCAATTAACTGATGGACACTCGAATCCACAACGGTAAGTATCACGGTGTAGGCGTTGCCATTGTAACGCCCTTCAATGCCAATCAATCAATTGATTTCAATGGCTTCGGCCGTATCATCCGGCACATCTCCGATGGGGGCGTCCGTTATATCGTTTTGCTGGGCACAACCGGCGAATCGGTGACGGTGACAAAGCAGGAGAAGAAACAGTTACTTCAGTACCTTAAGGAAAATAATCCTAAAAATCTGCCTATCATATTTGGTGTAGGTGGCAATGTGACTGCCGACGTTGTATCGGGTATGAAGGACATTGATTTTGACGGTGTTGATGCGATTCTGTCGGTTTGCCCCTATTATAATAAACCTGGCAAACGGGGTGTTATTGAGCACTTTACACGCGTTGCTGATGCCAGTCCGGTACCCGTTATCC
>JANXVQ010000596.1 GCA_025351545.1 Spirosoma sp. | reverse complement strand
TGAGTTTTGAGGTCGGGAGTTTCGTCCGCCATGTGACAAAGGAGTTTCGCAGAAAATTACTATTCCGGCTTACACACTGCGCGTAAACCGCTCTATACACAAATATACAAAATCTTCATGAGAAAAGAGAAATAATCCCTTAAAAACGCGTCTAAACGGCCAAAATTGACCCAAAATACCCCCTTTATAAAAGCAGAAAATGACCGTTACGTACGCTATCATCATCTAAATCAAATACAATTCTGTTTTAACTAAAACATAGTAAACAATTAGCCTTTGTATGCAGCCGTGTAACTCGCAAACAATCAGACTGTATGAGATTTAGAGATAGTCCCGTTCAATGGATTTTTCAAAACCTAACTGAATCAAAATCGTTTCTAGTCATTATTCACAAAATTTAATAACGTTATGAAAAAGGTAAGTTTGCTTTTATTACTGGTTGTTAGTACAATGAGTTTTCAGGCTTGCAGCGACAAAAAGGAAAAAAGTTCGGACAGCGTTGAAAATGCCGAGAATGCCAACGATGCCAAAGAAAAAGAAGGTGCTGGTGCTGGCACCGGACAGACAGAAGACACCAACGAATTTGCCGTGAAGGCAGCTAATGGTGGCCTGCTGGAAGTGGAATTGGGCCGGCTGGCTCAGCAAAAAGCCCAGAATAAAGAGGTAAAAGACTTCGGCGCTATGATGGTTATGGATCACTCGAAAGCTAACGACGAGATGAAAGCCTTAGCCACCACTAAAAACATCACCCTGCCGACTGCATTGGGCGAAGACGAGCAGAAGCATGTGAACGAATTAACTAAATTATCAGGGGCTGAATTCGACAGGAAATATGTCAGCTTAATGGTAGACGACCACAAAGAAGACATTGATTTGTTCAGGAAAGCAGCGGAAGATAATAAGACAGATGCTGATGTTAAAGCATTTGCCGTGAAGACATTGCCTACACTGCAAAAGCATCTGGAACATATAACCGCGCTGGATAAGAGGCTAAATTAAAGCCAGGATGTATAAAGGAGCCTGCAAAGTGGCCGGTTTTGTCAAACCGGCCACTTTGCAATACAATCAAAGAAAACTGTATTTTGTCTACTTTTGACGTGGATAAACGAAACCATCGACGGTTCAGGATTAGTTCGCATTGGTTGTAGTAATGATGAAAAAATACCTTGCCTTTGGCTTGACGCTGGAAACAGAAATAAATTTTTCAGGGATTTTACAGGAGTCAACCGCTGAAACCGATGTTGTTGTAACAGAGGGTATTATCCCCAAAAAAGCAAACCGGCTCACCCGGCTACATCGCCGTGGTGTAATGGCCAGATTTGGTCTGACAGCGACAAGCCTGCTCTTAAATTGGGAAGGAGTTGGCACGTTCAGGGTATCGCAGGGGAGCGAACTTGTTTACCAAAACCTGGGCACCGATGAAGGGACATTACGGCTGTTCCTGCTTAGCGAAGTAATTGGCCTTTTATTATACCAGCGGGGCTTATTCCTCTTGCATGGAAGTGCGGTTAAAGTCGGCGATGATGCGCTCGTGTTTCTGGGGATACCGGGTGCCGGGAAATCAACGACAGCAGCCGCGTTCGGGAAAGCAGGGTATACGGTACTGACGGATGATTTAGTCGCTATTCAATTGATTGACAACAACCCATTTGTGGTGCCCGCGTTCGGTCAGTATAAAGTCTGGAAGAATACAGTTGATGGACTAAACATCGACGAATCGAAACTTGAACCTTCCTTTGAGGGAGCTACCAAGTATTTGGTTATGCAACCATTAGCCAGTTTCCCCCGACATCCTGTTTCCCTGCGAAGTATTACCTTACTCTATCCAACAAATTCACGCAAAAAAAGCGAACGCATAAAGCCTTTACGGGCCCCGGTTGACTTGCTGAAACATTTCCCCATTCCCATTCAGCTCTTGACCGGGCAGTATATACAAAAGCATTTTCAGGATGCGTTAACCATTGCGCAACACGCCGAAATCAATCAATTAAGAAGGCCGGATGGGTTTGTGGCTTTGGAACAGTTTGTACAAACGTTTTAGCTTGTTTTGTCAGGCCATCCCACCGGACATGACATTAGACGGAGTTTAGACAAAATTAGAACAGAAGCAGGATTGACTATATCCGGCCGGGAGTGACGCTTCGGGACCACCCCGTCCGGATATAATTTTATTTGATTACTAACGAACCAATTTTCTAACTCAACTTTTGCAATAACTCTTCAGCCCTTACTTTGTGCTGCTCGCCGGTAACCATATTCTTGAGCGACAGTATACCCGTTTGCACCTCTTCTGAACCAATCAACACAACAAACGGAATAGCTCGCGCGTTGGCGTAATCCATCATCTTCTTCACTTTTGCCAAATCCGGATAGACTTCAGCGGCAATATTAGCCGCCCGAAGCTGGCTTAGCAACGGCAGGGCCACCGCACGGGCGGCCGTATCGAATGGCACAATAAATACCTGCGTCCCCTGCCCCGCACAAGCCGGAAACAAGTTTAACTCATCCATCACGTCGTACATACGATCGACACCAAACGAGATACCTACTCCCGACAGCCCCGGCATGCCAAACGCTCCGGTCAAATTATCGTAACGGCCTCCCCCACTAACACTGCCAATACTTACACCATTGGCTTTTACTTCAAAAATGGCTCCGGTGTAGTAAGACAAGCCACGAGCCAGTGTCGGATCTATCTCAACACGGGCATCAGTCAGGCCATATTGAGTAACTATCTGAAGCATTTCTTCTAATTCAGCGATACCCTCACGAGCCGTTTCAGATTCCGAAAGCCAGTCTTTTAATTGATCGAACAGTTGAATGGCGTCAAAGCTCCCGAATGAAAACAACGGTTCAAGTTTAGCAGTCGTATCATCCGAAAAACCACGTTCC
>JANXVQ010000569.1 GCA_025351545.1 Spirosoma sp. | reverse complement strand
AAGAAAAAGCGGCTGCGCCGAAAAAGGAAGACCCTTATGTACTCTCGGGCATGGTGCGCAACGAGCAGGCCATTATCGGCCACGGCGGCATTTTCAATGTGCCGGTCGGCGCTGGCCGTGTAATTGCCTTCACCTTCGATCCGTTGCACCGCTACCTGAACCACCACGATGCGCCCTTGCTCTGGAACATATTAATCAACTGGAATCACCTCGAAACACCCGTCAGTCCAGCCAACACTGCCGAAGTAAAATCAACCCCGGCAACGAAATCGGGTGGCGGGAATTGAGGCTTTGCTGTGATGTCAGATTCTTAAATCTGACATCACAGCAGGGGCGTAACAGTAAATTTAGGCGTCGGTGAAGATTGTGCCTGCGCAAAACTCTGGAGAAGAAGGAACGGTAAAAACGCAAGTAGACTACGCATGGGTTATCGTTGTTAAATTAACACCGGACTTTAGTCCGGTGTTAACTGGCGCTATAGCCAATTCATTATTTTCCCGGTGTTTTGTCTTTGTAAATCTGCCAGTCGGTAAGTAGCTGATCGACAACGACCACGCCTGTCTGGTAAGCTGCTTCCAGGGCAGGAATGTAGGCTGTGTAACGCTCGCCAACGTCTTTGCCCGCGTTCGTCAGGTTTTCGGCGGCTGTTATGCCCGGCGGCTGCATGGTATAATTGCTGGCCGTTCGTAAGACTAAATATCGGTTGATGTCCGCCTTTTTTGCGTTCGTCAACCACTGTAGCGACTGCCCGGTTCCGGTATCTTCCATTGCCGAGGTTACGAAGTTGCCTTTTCCGCCGGTCCAGTAGCTGACCCACTTATTGGCCCAGTCGTTCAGGTATTTACCGTGCCAGAAAGTCATAGCGGCTATGTGATCGCCCATCATTACACGGGGTGGTTTCTGCGCTTCGGGAAAACCCTGATAACGGGCGCGCATTTTCTGAAGCGTTTCATTATCAGCCAGCTTATTGTTTTTCGTTAACCCATAGGCCCATTTTGCCAAATCGGGATTCAGATGAATAGCTACCGTGAAATCGTTGTCCTGAGCAGGTTCTTCGTAAGGTTTGGTTCGCCGTAAGGGAAGATAACCCGTTGACCAATCCTTGGGCATTTCACGCGAGTCAATTTCGTGAGCCAAGTCGCCATCGACTAACCATTCGGCCCATACCGCCGATCCGGCGCTGCCGTCTTCGGGGTCAATTCCGGCAATTCCCGCCACGAGCCAGTATGCCTGCGAGAGATCAAAACGGGCGTCCATCCCCAATGCCATGATGGACGCAGCAGCACGGGCCGTTCCCATGCCGGTGCAAATGCCCAGCACCTGTTTTTCTGGATTATACCGGAGATTTCGGTAGCCTTGCGGAAACGGAATTGTTTGCGAAAGTGGCAACCTTTCTACCCAATATTGAAATTCGCCCGGTCGGTCGCTGGTGTCGGCTCCAATCTCAAACATGGTCACGATCACCACTTTAATTGGAATCGGAGCCGTTGGCTGGGCGTATATGTACAAGCTGATGAGTAGCAGACAGAGAGTAGATATTGATTTTTTCATTGGTATGAAATTAAACCTTCCCAAAAGGATTGGCTTTTTCGGGAAGGTCATCTTGTTATTTACCCTGTTCACTACTGGGCCAATACACCTACTTTCAAAAAGCTCACACCCGATTTGCCATGATAAACGCGGTGCGTCGCTTTCCGGTAATCAGCTTCTTTAGCGGAGAAAACAGGCACAAATGTTTGCGGATTACGGTCGGCCAGGGGGAAGCACGAGCTTTGGATTTGCACCATTAATCGGTGGCCTTTTTTGAACGTATGCAGGACGTCCTGTAATTCTACTGCCACTTGTGTTGGCTGATTGGGTTTGAAGGCTTCGGGCTTACTGATATTATTTCGATATCGTCCACGAATAATTTCGCTGCGAATCAGTTGCTGATAATTACCGTAAACCACATCTTTTTTTGCCGGATTTTGCGGAGCATCAGGCGGATACACGTCGATTACTTTCACCATCCAGTCGGCATCGGTGCCCGTCGTTGATACCGTAAGCTGGGCCAAAATTGGTCCGGCCAGCGTCAGGTTTTCCGTAAGTGTGTCGGTTTGGAATGTCAGCACGTCAGGACGAGCCGAGGCAAAGCGCTGATCATCGACCATATAGTCGGCAGAGAATCCATCGTTGATCTTGCTGGTAAACGGAACCGGATGAGCCGGATCGGATAGAAATTCGGAGAAAGTGGCTCCCGTTGTCGATGGCGTAAAACTGAGTTTACCACTTCCGCCCAAATACAATTGTTTTTGGGCTGTTCCTTTTGGCGGATAGGTGTCGAAAGAACGCCATCGGTTGGTTCCGGTTTCAAACAGCGTTGCTTCGGGCAGCGCTACGGGTGTTGTTTCGTTGAAGAGGTAATGCTTAAAAAATTTGGCTTCGATATTCTCCTGATAATAGGGCGATGTTTTGGAGCCAAAATCCTGATCTGCCAGTGTTTGCCCCGATGGTCCCGCCCAGCCGCCATGCACCCACGGCCCTACTACAAAAATATTCTGGATACCGGGGTTCTGTTTCTCGATGGCCTTATACGTGTTGAATGTTCCATATAAATCCTGCTCATCATACCAGCCGCCAACCACCATTACAGCGTGTTTGATGCCTTTAAGGTGGGGGAGAATGTTGCGTTTTTTCCAATGCTCGTCATAGTCCGGGTGCTCAAAATTCTCGTGGTAATATTGATTCCGTCCCTTATAATACTGACTTTCTGAGTTGGCTGTTGGCCCCATAGTCAGGTAATAATGGTAACCATCGGGATCATTGATGTCAAACAGGGCGGGCGGATTCTGTTTGGTTGGCAGTTTGTGCTCCTGAAAAAAGGTGTAAAAGCCGAAGTTAGCCGCAATTTGGAAGGCTCCATTATGAAACGCATCGTCGCGCCAGAGGTCGGCCATCGGTGCTTGTGGCGAAGACGCTTTCAGAGCCGGATGACCCGAAACGGACCCTGCCGAGGTGAAGAATCCGGGGTAGCTAATCCCCCATTGACCTACATTTCCGTTGTTGCCGGGCAGGTTTTTTAGCAGCCAGTCAATTGTATCGTAGGTGTCAGAGGCTTCGTCGTGGTCAGCATTCCCTTTTTTGATATCCATATGCGGAGTCATCTCGACAAACGTTCCTTCTGACGCCCAACGTCCGCGAACATCCTGATAAACAACAATATAGTTGTCGCGTAACATAAACGCATTCGGTCCTACACGCCGACGAAAACGGTCGGTTCCGTACGGTTGGCAACTATAAGGTGTCCGCTGAATGAGGACCGGATGCTTTACCGATTGATCTTTCGGTGCATACACCTGTGTAAACAGTTTCGTGCCATCGCGCATGGGCACCATAAGTTCGGTTTTCTGATAATTGTCGCGTACATAGGCCGAATCCTGCGAGGGTGTGAACGGGTACGGGCTGGCGGGCTGTGATGCTTGCGCAAAGGCTAATACAGGAATTAGCAACAGAAACGTAAAGAGCGTTTTCAATGAGATATGCCGGAGTGAAGTGGTTTTTTACTGCAAAATAGTGTCTAATTGCACTGAATCAGTAGATGCGATGTCAGTTTATCGAAAATGATTCTATGCAAAGGAGATTGTCATGTTAAAAGGCGGATTTATCGCCGAGACGGGCGTCGTTACTTTCCGCTGCCGAATAGGAAAGTGCTGATGTGCTCATTTAGAAATTTAGCATCTGCCGGATTACTGGCGGCACCAGCCGTATGCCCCCACAACGAGGGAATGGGCACCAGCGAAACACCGGGAATGAAGGCGGCTTCGTACTTCGCATCGCCAAGAGGAAAGTACAAATCCGTTTCGGAGGGCATGTATAATAAGGGAATTCGAATAGAGCGTAACGCCTGTTCTATATTACCGCTAAACCCGCTGGTGGCGCCTACATCGTGATACTCCCAGGTTCGCATTTGCAGGATCAGGTCGTTGGCATCTGCTCCCTCGATAAAGTGGGTTCTATAATTGGTAAGCACTTGCTCAAAAGTAGTGCCTGGTTTTGCCCGTGCGCGCCATAACTCTTTGCGCCACCATTCCTGAGAAAACAGCCACCCCGTCCAGACAACCGAAAAAGCCTGAATACCTTTCGTAGGCGGGGTTGTGTAGTCGCCATTCATAAACGCAGCGTCGGCAGTAAGAGCTGCTATCTGACCTTCCAGGCGGACCACGCCATGCGGATAGTTTTTGGCTGTGCCCGCCGTTGCCACAATACGGCCGGCAAAAGTGGGGTAGCTTACTGCCCATTGAAACGCCTGTTGAGCACCCATCGAGAAGCCAACAATGGCCCGCAGATGCGAAATTTTTAATTGATCGACCAGTAAATGATGGACAGCCTCAACAT
>JANXVQ010000534.1 GCA_025351545.1 Spirosoma sp. | reverse complement strand
GAGAAAACCACTGCATAAATGTAGGTCGGTATGTTTAAACGCCAACCGCCGGAATGGGTGACTGACTGCTCACGACCCGATTGAAATGAGGAAGGAATTGCCGATTCCATAAAAAAAACGAATAAGATAATATGATTTTATAAGGATATGGCAAGATACGAAAAGGTTGCTGAGACTGTATCGAAATAGTCATATACAGCGAATGTTTTCACGAGTGATACATTACTGTAAGTCAATGGAATAGGTTTTCACGAGAGAATTTCTCTCGAAATAGGTTTATGCTTATTTGACTAAGTCAATAGTCTTCAACTTTAGCCAACAGGACATCAATCTATTGGTTTATAGCGTTATTTGTCTGATCATCTGTGCGCCTGCGCCATCATTATGCTACGTTTAAATTCATCGATTCGCGTCTTTCTATTCTCCGCAAAGACGTTACTCTTTCTGGGGTTTTGCCTGACCATGAGCGCGTGCGTTCCCGATTTCCTGCTCTCAGACTCCGACTGGGTAGTTATTGAAGCGGGCGAACACGAGCCCAATCCCAAGCGTAAGGTTGGATTGCTCATCAGCCCACACGAAGTATCAGCAACGGTAACGTTCGATAGTTCGTGCATTTATGACGTTGGTGCCCTCGATGCCGATGACTGGAACAAAGTGATTGGTTTTGGCTTTGTGGGGTCAAAAGATCAGTCGCTGGATGGGGTGCCCCCACACCAGGTAGATGGCGCACGGGTGGGTTGGCGCTGGAACGCCCAGCGGCACTGTATTGATCTGGGAGCCTATATTTATGTAGAAGGAAATCGTATTGATTTCAAAGTAGCCGAAGCAGCGCTGAATACACCAACCAAAATGACTATCAAAATTGATTATGACCGGAAGGTCTATCAGGTTTTGGGTGGCAAGACCGTACCCTTTACGCACGACAAATCATTTGCCTATAACACAGGGCTTTACTTTGGTGGTACTCAGGTAGCACCGCACCGGATTCGGGTGAAGATTGTAGACTAGATAATGTTGAGAACAACAAAGTCACCAGCTATTCACTAATTGACAGCCGGTGAACTAATCCTACTAACCTAAGGCCGGGGCGAATCATCTCTGGGGCCACTCTGGATGGCAGAGCCTGACTCTAATCCTATCGGTTTCGGACGCGATGGCTTCGGCTAAAAAATACCTGCCAAACTAAGCACCGAAAGCACGGCCACTAAGGCTATCTTCATAGTCAGGCTGGTATAGTATAGTGTGGATAGATGAGTTTACTTAAGCGTATAATCAGGCGTTAATTCCATTCCGGCAACACAAAGTCCTTGTTCTGATTAAGGAGCCTACCTATTGACGAGACGGAAGATTCCACCGCCATTATTTACCCCCCAAACAGTACCATCGGACGCTACCGATACATTGGTCAGGGCCATTCCGGGTGTTGGGTCGTCCCAATCTGTACCAGCACTATTGAGCCGATACGCGTGATTGTTCGTCCCGATGCCCCAAACCAATCCGTCTTTACCAACCGAAATTTGCGTTAGCAACCCTTTTTTGGGATTACCCCATGAGTTACCATTCCATTTGAAGATTTCATTATTTTTGTTAACACCCCAAACGGTACCATCAGCCCCAACAGAAACGCAACGTAGCGCTCCCTGTATTTCATTGATTGCCGTCCAGGCCGCATTTCTCCATTTAAAAATCTGATCATCCTTATTCACTCCCCAAACCAGTCCATCTTTACCCACTGAAATTTGACGTAACGCACCCGGCACCCTTTCCCAGGTTAGATTAGCAGTACGCGTAAGCGCTACAGACGCACCCTCGTCTTTTATAGTTGTGTTATACACGCACAGTGCCAGCAATAGAGCAATGGTAATTATGGATAGTGTGTTAATTATGATGGAAATTAACGAATTGGTGCCTACTCGATCACAGGTTTTCGGCTTGGCCTGTTTTGGGATTATTATTGCACCATGCCACTAATACCGGCGTGATAGACTGTACCATCTTTAGCCACGACGCAGGGGGAAGAATTTCCAAAACCTCGGCCGGTTAAGTACTCCCATTTTTTAGCACCAGTAGTGGCATCAAAAGCCAACACTTTTTTATCAATGGCTACATAAACAAGTCCATTGACTACCACTGGCGAAGAATCAACGCCTGATATGTCAGTCATTGCTTCCCATTTTTTAGCACCAGTAGCGGCATCAACAGCGTATAATTTGTAATCACCACTACCAATGTATACAACTCCATTGGAAACAACAGGGGAAGACTCAATTGAACCACCTGTCAGAAATTCCCATTTTTTAGCACCAGTAGTGGCATCAACGGCATATAATTTTTTGTCTCGCAGGGTGCCATAAAAAATAATACCATTTGAAATGGTAGGAGACGAATGACTGATATTGAAGCCGTTAATGTCTCCAAACTGCCATTTTTTTGTTCCAGTAACAGCATCGACGGCTACAAAACCATTTAATTCAGAACCTGCATATACAATTCCATTGGCAACTGCTGGCGAAGATTCTGACAAGTAATAGTCGTTCTGAGGGCCCCATTTTTTCGCACCAGTTATTGCATCTAAGGCATACATTCCATATTTACCACCCGTGTTTCCCCGAATAATTCCATACACAATCCCATTAACAACCGTAGGCGATGCCTCCCACTCATAAATACCATCACCTTCAAATTCCCATTTTTTAACGCCAGTAGTGGCATCCAGAGCATATATTTTAGTGCCTCCTCCTACATAAACAAAGCCCTTTGCCACCATTGGGGCAGAAACATCATTGGATTTGCCATGTAAAAACTCCCACTTTTTTTCGCCATTCGTTACGTCGAGAGCGTATATTTTTTTATCCAAACAACTGATATATAGAAGTCCATCAGCAACCGTAGGCGTTGATGAAATTCCATTTGGCAGTTGTACTTGCCATTTTTTAGCACCTGTAAGGGCATCAAGAGCATATAAAACACCATCATAATTGCCAATGTACACCGTTCCGTTGTTTACCGGTTTCTCTACGGTAATCGTAGTGGAATATGCCTGCGTTGTGCCATCCTCTGCCGTAACGGTATACGTGACAGCTTTGCTAAAATCCTGGGCCACGCCCGTGGCTGGCGAAACCGTGGCTTTATCGGATACCGTAATGGTCGGCACCAGCTTGGTTACATCTGTGCCCGATGCTACGGTGGCCGAAATGGTTTTGGCCACGGCATCAATCGTGGCCGTTACGGCTGGGCTGAGAGCCGCGAACGCAACTGTTTTGATGTCTTTAACCGCGCTTTTAGTCGTCGTCGTGCCCATGGTGGAGCCGGGATTTGTTGTACCGCCGGGTGTAACGGTGGTATCGTCGGTTTTCTTGCAGGAGACAACCCACAACATCAGTAGGCAAAACACGGCGGATAGTAGAGGACATGAGGTTTTCACTGGTTTATTTGGTTAAAAAAATGGTGTGGATAGATTCGTAATGGATAGTAGCCTGTGAATAAAGCAAGTCCGGTCTGACACCTAAACTAGTTGCAGTCGGTCAACGTAAAGGTTCCGGTAGCCGCCTGATTGGTTTCGTCAACTGTCGAAATCTGAGTTACGTAGCCTTTCGTATTGGTTTGTACGGCGGTGGTTTTGCCCGTACCGCCCGATACAATATTGCCCGTCTGATCCAGGTAAAACACTTCGTAGGTGCTGCCTGCGCCACCTACTGCCAGCAACCACGACGTACCCGTTAGCACATCGTGGGGTAAGCCATGTTTAGCCAGCAGTTGCTCCGGCGAGGTCGCTTTGCCTACCGGTTTATAGACCACTTTATAATAGGTCGTCGTTCCTGGTAGGTTAGTGTAGCCGGTTTCGGTCATAACGCCATCGGCGTTGTAGGCAAAATACTGCTTGCTGTCACTATTGGGGTCGCCGGTCTCGTAGGTAAACTCCGTAATCTGCCCGGCTGTATTGTACTTGATATTGTTAGTGCCTTTGCTGCCGTCGACATTGGCATAGGTCACTTTTGAGATACGGCCGTTGGTGTAGGTGTACGTTTCCGAGTTGTCGGGCTTGCCCTCTAAGGTCGCGGTGGTTTTGGTAATCAGGCCAGCGGCATCGTAGGTAAACGTATGAATGTAATGCGAAATCTTGCCCGATCCGGTTCCGTCGAATTCGCGGGCCATCTGCGTAACTACGCCCTGCGCATTGTACGTATAGCTGTGTTTGTTGCCATTTCCCCGGTCAATGGCGCTCAGTTTACAGGTATCAGACGTAGTGGGGTCAAGTTTGTGTTCCTGACAGGAGAAGCAGCCCAGCAATAGGCAAAAAAGTGTGGGTAGAAGGTAGATTTTCGTTTTCATGGTCGTTAAAAAAATAATAAACTAGACTAGAATGGATAAGCCGCTGCTAAAGTTGCGGGGATTATGGGGTCGAATACCAGCCAGCCGGGGTGAGTGGAGAGAATAGAAATGGGTCATAGTTATCAGGGTTTTGATTTTAAAAAGTACTACTGCACCATGCCACTGATACCGATAGACTGTACCATCTTTAGCCACGACGCAAGGTGAGGACTGGTCGATGGTACGGCCCGTTTCGTACTCCCATTTTTTGGCACCCGTACTGGCATCGAAAGCATGGACTTTTTTACCAATACCAATATAAACCAGACCAGTAGCCACCACCGGCCCAGCAAGAATCAGATTACCGACGTCGGGTTTGGTTTCCCATTTTTTGGTGCCCGATGCGACATCCACGGTGTAGAGCGTACCACCGGCACCAACGTATACGAGGCCATTGACAACCATAGGCGACGAATACTCCGGGCCACCATCGGGGGTTTTAAACTCCCACTTTTTTACCCCAGTTTTAGCATCAACGGCGTAGAGTTTATCATTGGCCGTGTTTGCCATTGCGCTCGCCCCCACATAAACAACACCGTTGGCAACGGTGGGGGATGAATTGACAATCAGGCCACTATCAAACGTCCATTTAATAGCCCCTGTGGCGATGTTTATGGCCTTAAAACCGTTGCTTTCTGAGCCTGCATATAAAAGCCCATCAACTACGGCAGGCGACGACTCTGAAATACCAATGGCGGGCTGATGCCATTTAAGAGCGCCCGTTGTCGCATTTAAGGCATAGATTTTTTTATCCCAACTGGCAAAATACACCACGCCGTTCACAACCGTTGGGGTGGACTCAATAGCGTCACCCGTTTTAAATTCCCACTTTTTAGCACCCGTTAGCGCGTCTAAGGCGTAAAAATTTCCATCTAGATTACCGATGTACACCGTGCCGTTGTTGACCGGCTTATCCACCGTAATCACTGTTGAATAGGTCTGTGTCGTGCCATCTTCCGCTGTTACGGTATAGGTAACGGTTTTGGAAAAATCCTGCACCACGCCCGTAGCAGGAGCAACCGTTGCTTTGTCGGAGATGGTAATGGTGGGCACCAGTTGGTTACGTCCGTACCGTTGGCAACGGTGGCGAAAATGGTTTTGGCGGTCGCATCGACCGTAGCGGTTACTACCGGGCTAAGGCCGTTAAAGGCAAAGGCGGTTATGACTTTAGCTGCGCTTTTGGTCGCTGGAATAGGGGTCGGCGTTACAACTGGGTCGTCGGCTTTCTTGCACGAAACAACCCACAACGGCAACAAACAGAACAGGGTGGAGATAATCGAAAAGCGATCTTTCATTGTAAAAATTAATTAGTATTCTACTGTATTTGTCGTGCTTACTGGTTAAATCGCACACTCGAAATGGGGCTTTTTGGGGTGAGCCGTCGGTTTTTCAGGGTGAGCGACAGGCGCGTTTTATGGACTTTGCTTTTTCATGATGTTGGGGTGATGTTATCCACTCGACTAACTGATACAAAGGTGTACGAAGGCCCTATTAGTTGCCAGTGGCAGTGGGTGAGTGACCGGAAAAACAGGGTGATCGACCAGCTTTAGTGGGCGACCAATTAAACGGTAAACTTGTTGGGATAAGAATTGCACGAAACGTCAGAAAGTCAATAACCTGCTAAAACCGGCTACTCACCCAGCCATTGCAACTATTGGCAGGAAGCCCATTGAGAAAGCCAGATTAAAGTTGTACGTTCGGCATATACACACGTTTGATGTTCTATCGTTTCGCCACGTGCCTTGCTCTTTGTTGCTGGCTACCCTTTTGGGCAATTGCCCAGCAAGTAGAAACTGTGCGGATAAAAACTGTACCAGGGCCATACCTGCGCTTCGACCGGTTTACGGTCAATAATGATGCATTTAAACAAGCCTATCACAAACTCATGGCACTGCACGATAGCCGGGGTTATTTGTGGTTCCTAAGTGAACCCAATACCAGCGAGCAGATGATTCGGTATGATGGCACGTACTATAAGTCGTTTGGTTCAGCCGATTGGTGGGGTATCAAAGAAAATGAGTTTCGTGAAATATGGGCATTCAATAAAAAAGGACTTTGCCTTTTCGACCCACTCACCGAAACCTTTCGGTATTTCCAAAATCCATTAGTTAAGGGAACGACCCTCGGTTACTGGGTTATGGGGAAAGGCGGCAAAAATTGGTTTGCATGGAGTGACTCTTCGTTTGCCAAGATGCCCATTAAACCCTTTATTGAATTTGATACCCGCACCCGCCGGGTACGCCGGATTACCCCTGCAAGACTGATTAACGGTTTTACCGGAAAAACAGAAAACGAAAAATCGTTCACATTCCTACCACTCACCAGCAATGCTGCGGGACGGGTATGGGGGGATACCCGCAGTGGAGCGAATCATACAGTTAGCTACTACGACACTCGAACCAATGCCTTGGTGTGGTATCCTGTTAGCGGAATTTTAGCTTCCAGCTTTAACAAAAGTGAGGCTTCTGATCAGAAATTAGACTTTATCACTGATATTGAAATTGATGGTAAGTACATCTGGGTCAGTAGCGGGAGTCATGTTGGTTTATTACGATTGGATACACAAACCAGTCAGTGGAAACAATATTTCATTCCGGAAACTGCCTACAACCAGGTGTTGCGAATTATTCCGCGCAATGACCAACAGTTTTGGCTGGAAAGCGATGGAGCCCCAGTCCTCTTCGACAAAACGACCGAAACGATTTATACCTATCCCCACATACCAGACAATGGCTTCACACCTGATGACAATGCCCAAATTTATATCTTAGGCCGTCATAAGTCCCTTTGGATGGGTATGACGGCACGAAATGGCTCAGCGAACCTGAGCGTATTGTATGAATCGAAACAGGTTTTTCAGATCAGCGATACCCTGGGAAACGTGCGCGTACTTTATAAGAAAAACCATAAGCTATATTAAAGATTATGCGAAACAATTTTGGTCTTTATCGCGCTCGTGCGCTAGGTAAGCCCGTTGTGTACTCAGCACCCGAAAATTATGCAGACCACAGCCCACTACCATCACGGTGTCACGGAACCACTCCCCATGCACC
>JANXVQ010000512.1 GCA_025351545.1 Spirosoma sp. | reverse complement strand
AAAGGCGTTCGTTGCCCAATGGAACTGTCAACTTATTTCCGCATTAACGCAGCTGGAACGGGCCAGTTTGAGCGAACCCTTATCATTGCCGACGAAGGTTCGTATGTTAGCTACCTCGAAGGATGCACGGCGCCAATGCGTGACGAAAACCAACTTCATGCAGCTGTAGTCGAGTTGATCGCTATGGGCAATGCTGAAATCAAATACTCGACGGTACAAAACTGGTATCCGGGTGATAAAGAAGGTAAAGGCGGTATTTATAACTTTGTAACCAAGCGCGGCATTTGTGAAGGCCCCAACGCCAAAATATCCTGGACACAGGTTGAAACCGGCTCGGCCATTACGTGGAAATATCCATCGGTTATTCTGAAAGGTGACAACTCGACTGGTGAATTTTATTCGGTAGCTGTCACGAACAATATGCAGCAGGCTGACACGGGCACTAAAATGATTCACATCGGCAAGAACACCAAGAGCCGGATTGTATCAAAAGGTATTTCGGCGGGCAAAAGCCAGAACTCCTACCGGGGTTTGGTGCAAGTGATGAAACGTGCCGAAAACGCCCGGAATCACTCGCAATGCGACTCACTGCTACTAGGCGATAAATGCGGAGCCCATACATTCCCATATCTGGAAGTGAACAATCCCTCAGCCACAGTTGAGCACGAAGCCACAACCTCGAAAATTGGCGAAGATCAGCTATTTTACTGTAACCAGCGCGGTATTCCAACTGAGCAGGCCATAGCCCTTATCATCAACGGTTACGCTAAAGAAGTGCTGAACCAATTGCCTATGGAATTTGCCGTTGAAGCGCAGAAGCTGCTGGCAATCAGCTTGGAAGGCAGCGTTGGTTAATTTATGATTTTCTTTACACAAAAAAGCCTCTACAGAAATGCAGGGGCTTTTTTTATATCTGTATTGCACACTTTTCAGTACGAAAAGTGAGTCAATTTGGTGTAGAAAAAATAGCTTTGGGCTGCACTGATAGATCGTTTAAATAATCTATACGTTTCGATGCGTCGGTGGATTCCAAGAACTGAATTGAGATAAGTTCAGACGCAAATACATCAGCTGCCGAGTTAACCATAAGAAGCAAATTGGCGTTATTAACTGGTAACCGAAGCGGTTAATGGCAAAGTAGCAATTTTGAAACTCTCCTTGCTAAACTCTCCTATTTTTCGTAGATTAGCCAGATTCTAAACGGCAATAATGGACTTCAAATTAACCTCAGAATTTCAACCAACCGGCGATCAACCGAAAGCCATTGAGAAGTTGGTTAAGGGTGTAAATGAAGGCGAACCAGCACAAGTACTGCTGGGAGTAACGGGGTCTGGAAAGACTTTTACAATCGCCAATCTCATTGCTCAAACCAACCGCCCAACCCTCGTATTAAGTCATAACAAAACCCTGGCAGCTCAGCTTTACGGCGAATTCAAGCAGTTTTTTCCCGAAAACGCCGTCGAATACTTTATCTCCTACTACGATTATTACCAGCCGGAAGCATTTATTGCCACCACCAATACCTACATCGAAAAAGACCTCGTCATCAACGAGGAAATTGACAAGTTGCGGTTAGCCGCAACCTCAGCCCTTATGAGCGGTCGGCGCGATGTAATTGTGGTGGCATCGGTGTCGTGTATCTACGGCATGGGTAACCCCGAAGAGTTCAAACGGAATATGGTGAATATTGGAGTGGGACAGCAGATGAGCCGCAACCAGTTTCTCCATCACTTAGTCAGTATTTTGTACAGCCGGACGGAGGGCGAGTTTGCCCGTGGCAACTTCCGCGTCAAGGGCGATACAGTAGACCTTTATGTGGCCTATGCCGATTTTGCCTACCGCGTTATATTCTTCGGCGATGAAATCGAAACCATCCAGCGCATTGACCCCAACACGGGGAAAAAAATGTCGGATGAGAATATGGTCACCATCTTTCCGGCAAATCTATTTGTAACGGGCCGCGACACACTCAACGACGCCATTTATCAAATTCAGGACGATATGGTTTCGCAGGTGCGTTATTTCGAGTCTGAACTTCGAGAAATGGAAGCTACCCGTATTCGTGAACGCACCGAGTTCGACCTCGAAATGATGCGCGAATTAGGCTACTGTTCAGGCATCGAAAACTATTCGCGATACTTCGACAAACGACTACCGGGTCAGCGCCCGTTCTGTCTCCTCGACTATTTTCCTGATGATTATTTGATGGTAATTGACGAAAGCCACGCGACACTTCCGCAAATTCGGGCTATGTGGGGTGGCGACCGCTCCCGTAAAACCGCTCTTGTCGACTATGGATTCAGGCTTCCATCGGCAATGGATAACCGCCCGCTAACATTTCAGGAGTTTGAGGATTTATGCGGTCAGTCGATCTACGTATCGGCCACCCCATCAGACTACGAACTCCGTAAGAGCGATGGCGTTATCGTGGAGCAACTTATTCGACCAACGGGCCTGCTTGACCCCGAAATTGAAGTACGTCCAAGTCTGAATCAGATTGATGATTTGCTTGAGTCTATTGATGCCCGCATCAAAGCTGGCGAACGAGTGCTGGTAACGACGCTTACCAAACGCATGGCCGAAGAACTGACAAAGTATCTCGACCGGGTGGGCATCAAAACCCGCTATATTCACTCCGAAGTGAAAACCCTCGACCGAGTCGAGATTTTACGCGACTTACGGCTGGGCCATTTCGACGTACTCGTGGGGGTTAACCTTCTGCGCGAAGGACTTGACCTACCCGAAGTATCGCTAGTAGCAATTATGGACGCTGATAAAGAAGGTTTCCTCCGCGATATTCGGTCGTTAATTCAGACAATAGGCCGGGCAGCCCGAAACGCCAATGGCAAAGTAATTATGTATGCTGATAGAATCACGGGCTCAATGGAAAGAGCTATTGATGAAACCAATCGGCGTCGGGCTATTCAGATGGAATATAATACCGATAACGGCATCACGCCAACAACGGTCTTGAAGTCTCGGGAAGCTATTATGAACCAGACAACCATAGCCGACTCGAAGACGAAGCATTTCTACGTCGAGCCAGACGAAATTCGAATTGCTGCCGACCCAGTAGTGCGGTATATGGGCAAGGGCGATCTGGAAAAAATGATTGTTGAAACACAGTCTAAAATGGAACGTGCCGCCAAAGACCTCGACTTTATGGAAGCCGCCCGTTTGCGCGATGAATTATTTCAGTTACGGGATAAATTGAAGAAGGAAACGTCGTAATGATTTAATTGAAAACCGATTAAGTCTCCTGTAACGGAGCATAATAGAATTTAACTCTTAAGTGTTGGAGATACAGAAGATTTAGCTAATGCTAATTTAGCTATTGAAGTTAATTATAGTTAACTTTGTCACGGTTGGGGAGAGATCCTCGACCCCTCCTTGAGGTGATGCAACCGGCCGGTTTTAGCGTCACCTCATTGTATTTTATACTCAATCGTTTCGTTGCGAACTTCTTCGGGCGTAAAACAATAGAGTTCTTCCCGGTAAATAATCCAGACTTCCAGAACATTTGTAGCGCGGTGAATGCAACTACGAAGACCTCTTATTAGCCCTCCTTTTGTTAGATCGCTGTTGATGTGTAGCAGGACATAATTAGCTTGCTTCTTGGCATCTCGTAGTTCGTTTGCAATGGCCGATGGTGTCGGCGTGTTATTGTGTTTGAACTCAATTACAATGTCTTCATCAATCAAGTAAGCATCAGGATTCTTTACGAAGGGAACGTTTGTAATCGGCGAAAGACGTACTTTAAACCCCTGTTTGGCTAAAACAATTGCCGTTTCGACATTTTTAACTGCTTCGTTAGATGCGTGCGTAACATGCATTTCTACGTAGCCGCCGGATGGTTCTGTTTCGTTCTTACGAAGGTCGGGATAAATAAGCGGGTAGTCGATTCTGGACATTATAATTCGGTAGGCAACCAGGGAAAGTTCGCAAGTTACAAAATCTTCATACCTTGCAGCCTGTCAGCTCAAAACCACTGAATACCCATGAAACGCATTCTCATTATTCTCGGTATTATTGCCGCTGTGGCCCTCGTTGGCTTCTTTACGTTGCGTAGCTGGACCAAATCCGGCAGCCCTGAAGCCATTGCACAGATTGACCAGAACGGACTGAAAATAAAGGTTGATTACTGCCAGCCTTACAAGAAAGGACGTAAGGTTTTTGGTAGCCTTGTGCCCTTCGGCCAAGTCTGGCGCACGGGCGCCAACGAAGCCACAGTTATTGGATTCGACCAAAATATCGTTGTAGCTGGACAACCTCTGGACAAAGGCGAATACAGTTTATGGACCATTCCGTCGCAAAGCGGTTGGATTGCTATTTTCAACAGCGAAACCGGCCAATGGGGCACCAGTTATGACCAAACAAAAGACATTTTGCGCGTTCCGGTTACCTCACACAAGCATAGCCCAATAGCCGAGCAGTTTTATATAACATTCAGACCAGCAGCCAACGGCACAGATATGGTACTGGCCTGGGATGAAACAGAAGTTATTATTCCTATTCAGAAACGGCAATAAGACTTAGATTTAGAATACCAAAAAAGGCGCGTAGATATCTACGCGCCTTTTTTGGTGTATTAGAAATTACTTTACCGGTGAAAACTCAACGCTATAAACTTCAGCGCATCGGGCAGTCCAGTGCGCCAGTAAGTCCAGGTATGCGCCCCATCCCGAACGCGATACTCGTGCGGAATTTTACGGTCGAGCAAAGCCAAATGCAACATCGAATTGCCAGCAGTTAAGGCGTCATCGTCGCCACAGTCAAGATACCAATGTACTTTTGTGAGGTCCGTCTCGGGAGCCGATTTAGCTAATGTAATTGGGCTATTTCGTTTCCAGGCAACCGTCAGCCGTTCCTGGCCCTTCACAGGACCGCTGAATATGGGGGCATAAACCGTATTGTATCGTTCATCCGGGATGCTCGCAAATGCGTCGTCGGTGCGAACGGCTGCGCTCAAAGCGGCACAGGTTATAAACAGTTCGGGGTGATGCATAGCCAACATCAACGACCCAAATCCACCCATCGATAAGCCTGATACGGCTCGAAATTCGCGCTGTGTACGCGTGCGGAATGAGGAGTCGATGTGCGGAATCAGCTCCTGTACAAACATATCCTCATACCGAATTTTATTCTGGTAGTCATTCACATACCAGCTTACCCCCGCGTTGGGCATCACAATAATCATAGGCGGAAGTTCACCCACTCTAATCCCTTCATCAGCAATGCGGTCGGCTTCGCCAAATTGCACCCAGCTGGTTTCGTTATCGCCAAGGCCGTGCAGCAAGTAAAGCACCGGGTAGCGTCGATTAGATATATAATAATCGGGCGGCAGATAAATAGAGAATTTAACGGCCTGGTTCATCAGCGAGCTATTCATGGCCATACTTTCTAACAAACGGGCTTGCGGAGCCGCCACAACCGGCACGGGGCTGTTGGTTTGTGAAGCTGTGAGTTGAGCGCGTCGGCGCGATTGGGCAGAGGCCGTTATTGCCCAAAGAAAAAGCAATGAGCAAACCAGCGAATTACGTACATACATCATCTTAACAGGAAGAGTAAATGGTGGTTAAATTCATCATGAAACAGTCGCCATACATGTAACCGACTCACAAATTGACGCTTTTATTTATAAGTACGAGTAAACCCGGTCTGGGCGTGTGCAATCAACGCTTTTTATAAAAAAGAAAAGAGATTTTATCAAATTTCATACGCACTATAACGGATGCCGATGCAAAATCACTTATTTTCGGGCTTATACTAATCTATTTGTTAAAATTTACCCCACCTGTATGGCCAAACTGATTATCGTGGACGACGAAAAACCTATTCGGGCGGCTCTACGCGATATTTTAGAGTATGAAGGCTACGAAGTTGACGAAGCGAAAGACGGCGAGGAAGGACTGGACATGATTATGCGTACAAATTACGACGTAGCTCTGTGCGACATTCGGATGCCCAAACTTAATGGGCTGGAA
>JANXVQ010000650.1 GCA_025351545.1 Spirosoma sp. | reverse complement strand
GATCAGTCTGGCATCCTGTCAGGAGGTGCTGGATACAAAACCGGTGGCATTGTTGGTTGATGATTTGGTGTTGAACGGATCCAACGATGTGCAGCCCGTGCGGATTGGCTTATATAGCGCCCTGCGGAGTATGGCTGCTCCCAATATTATTGCTGGCGATTTTACGGCTGATTATATTTTGCATAACGGTACGTTCAATGACTATCGCGAGCTGGCAACGAAGCAAATCACAGCTTCTAATGGGGCTATTGATGCGTTGTGGGCGGGTGTTTACAACACGGTTTATGTCGCCAATTTTATTTTGGAGAAACTACCATCAGTGAGTGGTGTAACGGATGCGACGCGTAAGCAGGTACTGGCCGAAGCCCGGTTTATGCGGGGATGGGCTAATTTTATCGGTGCCTATACGTATGGTGATATTCCTAAAGTGACAAGCATCGATCAGGCTACCAATCGAATTATTGGCCGTACCGCCAGGGCCGATATTCTTGCCTCCGTACTGGCCGATTACCAAGCGGCATTGGCTGATTTGCCCAATGTTGCAGCTGGCTCAACAGATGTGACTACAAATGCGGCCTATCTCAATAAAGTCAACTGCCGGGCGGCTCTGGCCCGATATTACCTTTATCAGAAAAACTGGGCTCAAGCCGAGTTACTGGCTACACAGGTAATTAGTGCGGGAGTTTACACGTTGGAAGCCAATTTTTCGGACATTGTTTTGAAAGACTTTACGCATGAGTCAATTCTCGAAGTTGGTTATAATCTTTCCGATGATCCTGGAACGAGCAACTTTGGATTAAATAACCTGCTGGTGAGCCGTCGGGAAGTGATTCCGTCGAATCAGCTTGTCGTTTTACTCAACTCCGCAGAATCAGGTACGCGCAATACAACTATTGGATTTAATATTCAGAATTTGCGCAACAGCGACAATGGATGGACAGTGCTCAAATATGGTACGGCTTCGGAAGATAATAACAATATTGTACTCATGCGACTAGCCGAAATGTATTTGATTCGTGCCGAAGCCCGTGCCCGGCAAGGTAAATTGGCAGGTACGACCGGAGCCGTTGCAGACCTTAATGTGTTGCGTACACGGGCAAAAGCACCAGCGGTAGCCGTTGCTGCCCAAGCCGATGTTATACTGACTATTGAGCAGGAGCGGGTATATGAATTGGCATTTGAAGGGCAACGTTGGTACGATCTCGTTCGGACAGGGAGGGCTCAGGCAGTTATGTCGGCCTTTTCGCCCAACTGGAACGTTCGATACGAACTCTGGCCAATTCCGCAGCGAGAAATTCAACAGAATCCGAGCCTGACCCAAAATCCAGGTTATTAATGTAAAGTCGATTTAGTGGCGCTCAAAAAGATGAAAAATCAAACTGTTCATAAAGGTATTTTCAGGCATTGGCTGATGACATTGCTAACTGTAGCCGTTGTTGGCTGGGGAGCGGGTGCCTGCGAAAAAACCGATGTCGACCGCACATTTGAAGGACCGTATTTCGTTCGGTTTACCGATTCGACCCTTACTTATAAAGAAAGTTATAGTAAGCCAATTTCGATTCTGGTTCATAATGTTGGCCCACAATTAGACCAGCCAATAACCATCAATTATACCATAAACGGCACCGCCCGCGAAGGAAAGGATTACACGATTGTTGGCACAAAAGGCACGGTTATTATCCCGGCAAAGCAAAGTTCGGGAGCCATCTCGATTCAACTTATCAACAATGCCAATAACATTCTGGAATCGACATCGCTAACCTTTACACTAACAAGTGTACAACCCAGCACGTTGCAGGTTGGCTTTGGTCAAAACAATATTGTAGGCAAGTCTATGACCTTTATCATACAGGACGATTGCCTGTTGGGCGGTTTGTACACCGGCACGGGTCGAATTGGAACGCAAACGGCTTCGGTTCCGAATGTTCAAATAACCAGTACCGATTGTAAGCAGTATCTGTTAAGTAACTGGAATATAGGTATTCCTTTTTTCTCATTCGATGCAATCAAGCCAACATTAACCTTTGTTGACAATGGTGATAACTCGCTCACCGTTCCAACGCAGGGCAATGCTAATCTCGGCTCAACCGATACCGTTAAGGGTAGCGGTGCCTGGAACCCCCGTGACCGTAAGATCACGCTGAATCTTAAGTTTAAGCTCGCGCTTAGCAGTACCAAAGACACAACATTGAACTACACACAAACATACACCCCACAGTAACGTATCAACCACATTAACGATCTGATTCCATGCGACATTTTATACGCTTATTGCTGATTCCAGGTGTAGTTGGTTGGTTGTTAGGCGGTTGTTCCGAGAAAATCGAGCCCAAACCTACTACATATAGCCAGTTGCTGACCGGTACAGAAAAGAAAACCTGGAAAATGGTGTCTTTACAAGTGATTGACGATGGTACAGCATCGAGTGTTATACCTGTTGCTCAGCTCAATGCAGATCCGTGCATTAAAGACGATCTGCTTACGTTCTACGCCGATGCTGAACATAAGTTTGAAGCCAGCCAGAACACAAATATATGTTATCCGAAGGAGCCGGATATTTATGTAACAGATACCTGGACACTGGTCAATGCAAATGCCTCTATAGCCTTCTACATACCATTATTTGATGGGAAATATCTCTCGACGGTCAAAAATCTGACCGCCACCGTATTGACTATTGAACTGTACTTTGGCGATATAAACGCCAGCTACCGTGTAACATTTAATTCGACTACTACCAAATAGGCGTATGTTCCGACTATTACTCAGCTTGTTTCTGGTTGCTTTTCTGAATC
>JANXVQ010000504.1 GCA_025351545.1 Spirosoma sp. | reverse complement strand
ACCAATAACCAATGTATCCCATAGTCGTACCAGCCTAGGTTTTGCCAAATCGTAATCCGCAACAGACCGATGCTACCCAGCACCATGCCGAGCAGCAACCCCGAAAATAGTTCCTTCCGCATGACCCGCCACCAGTCGCCGAGGGCCAACTCTTTCAGAGCCATCGCCCGAATGATGAGCGTAGCAGCCTGGGAACCGGAATTTCCGCCACTGGAAATAATGAGGGGCACAAACAGGGCCAGCACAACGGCCTTGGCAATTTCATCTTCGAAATACCCCATAGCCGTAGCCGTCAGCATTTCGCCAACAAACAGAATAATGAGCCAGCTTGCCCGCTTGCGGACCATTTGAAGTAACGGCGTTTTGGTGTAGGGCACATCCAGTGATTCCATCCCACCAAACTTCTGAATGTCTTCCGTATCAGCCTGCTCGATCACGTCTAAGATGTCGTCGGCTGTGACAATACCCACCAATATGTCATTATCGGTCGTTACTGGAAGAGCTGCTCGGTCATAGCGTTTAAATTGGGCAATTGCGTCTTCCTGGCGATCAGTTACCCGCAGACAAACGTATTGACGATCCATCAGCGATTCGATGGTAGACTCTTCGACAGCAAACAAAATTTGGGCAATGCCCAGATCGTCAATAAGCCGCCCCTCGGAATCTATCACGTAAATATGCGTTATTGTTTCACTCTTTTTACCCACCCGTCGGATGTGAGTTAGAACTTGACTGACGGTCCAGTCGGGCTGAACCGCCACGTAGTACGGCGTCATTTTTCGACCAATCGAGTGCTCTGGATAGCCGAGTAGTGTGCTGGCTACGGCCCGCTCGTCATCAGTCAGAAGCTGTAGGGTTCGCTGGAGCACTGGGGCGGGTAATTCTTCTAAAAAAGCCGTTCGGTCGTCTGGAGAGACGCCATTCAGCAGTTGCGCTACTTCCCGCTGGCCCAATTGGGCCATCAGGCTTTGCTGCACATCGTGATCTAAATAGCTAAAGGTTTGGGCCGCTACGGCTTCGGGTAATAATCGAAATAAGACGGCCTGGTCACCGTTGGGCAGATCGAGGATTAATCCGGCCAGTTCGCTGGGTTCTAAAAAGGGAACAACTCCCTTCAGGTCTTTCCAGTTGCGGTGATGAATGGCCTCACTGATTTTGGTCGTAATGGGCATAAATAGTGCTGTAACTACATAAAAAGGCAATATTACCCGCCCGCAATAATACTGCTTTATCGAATAATTACACTTTACTTACCGATATGGCTTATTTATTCGACACGTTAATCCTATTGGCCGGTACGAAACTGATCGAATACAGGTTGCCTTGTATAGGAGGGGACCATAGAGTGGTTAGTTCAATGACATCGCCCTCATTTCGGTATTGAATCACTCCATTCCCCAGGGTGTCTCGATACGCATCAACGGTATAAAACTGGCAGGTAGATAAAGCCCGCCTAAATTGATCAAAACGGGTATGATTGGTACTGTAACTCATATACTGAGGAGGGCTGGTCACCCGACCGAAAACCATCAATAACGCATCATGATCTCCCTGGGCGTCGGGCTGATCGCTGAGGTACGTTTGTCGTTGTACACCGTTGGTTTTTTCTTCTTTGATCAGCACAAAATGATGATAGAATAGCCAGCCTTCGCTCTGGATTAGATCCATTCTCGACACTTGAAGAAAAGCCTGTACGGATACTCCACGGTGTTGGGCTGTAGCAGGCGTTTGCATCAGAAGCCCACAAAACAGGAGAATCAACGGCTTCATACGTTTGAGATGACGTTTCGTTAGCGACTCAGTTGATACCCCACCGTGAGCATCCCGTTCTGATTATAGATGGTTGATTGCCCCGCCTGACTGAGTGTATTCTCATTCCAGATGGGTATAACGCCCCGTTGTAGTCGCAGACCGACCATCCACCGGTTGCCGATTGTATAGTCCATGCCCAGGCACAATCCGGCATCAATTTTAGATACATCGCCCGTAAGCGTCTGGGCTGTCCCAAATACCGACGCATCGGTTTGTAGATGCCCGGCGGGATCTTTGCGTTGGATAGACGCAGCGAGCACCATGCCAACGTAAGGACCCACATACAAACGCAGGCTTTTTTGTACCCAGATAAAATTTGCCGGATAAATTGTGAGGTACTGTATGCGTAACCGGCTGGTGTAAGTCTGCCCGTTTTCATCTCTCAGGTGAACGATAGCTCCCTGTTGCTGAAGCCAGAGTTCGTGCCCTAGCCAGAACGTAGGTTTCAGGTGTGACGTAACGCTAAGTCCCAGGGTCAGCCCGGTTTTATAACCTGGTTTTCCGCCTACAGACAAACTATCAGAGGCATCCCGACCCACCACGGTCGACAGGCCGGCACCACCGCGCAAACTGATAGTCAGAATGCCTGTCTCCGGCTGATCAGGTAAGGGCTGGTAAACCTGAGCCGTTGCCCCAAACGTTCCCAGCAGAAGAGAAATAAGAATTATTTTCATAGTCTGGACAGCTAATTGCTTAAAAATCAATATCCCAGATACCTGCAGCCCGCTCCAAATTCACTAAAGCCGAGGCATAGTTGATCAAGGAGTCGTTATAAGCCAACTGCAACTGACTAAAGGTTTGGCGGGCCACCAGCACTTCCAGTAGCGACGATTCACCCCGGTTGTACGAATAGATACGCCCATCCAGCACCCGCTGCGCCCGATTCAGTAAGTCACTATTGAACTGCTGAACCTGCCGTCGGGCGGCTCCGTATTGTTCAAAGGCCTGCGTGACCTCTACCTGAATTTGCACGTCAACCTGTCGGTAAGCCAGATCGGCCTGTTGGCCTTGCAATCGGGCAACCCGTGCTTCGCTGTTATATCGGTTGGAAAATTTGAGTGGAATGGCAACGCCCCCCGAGAGCGTATTGTAAGAAGGCGTTGGTTCAATGATGTTATTGATCCGGCTCACATAGTTGTTGTTGAGTGATAAACCCAGATCAATCATCCGATTGGCACGAGCGAGTTGCAAAGCCTTTCGAGCCGCATCCTGCCCCTGTCGGGCCGCCAGCAAATCGGTCCGGGTGTTTTGGGCCTGAGTAATCAACGCTCCTAACTCGAAATTGCGATCGAAACGGGCCAGATCACCGACTGGTTGGAGAAGCGTATCTTTGGGTAAGCTACTCCGAAACTGCCCCAGCGCAATCAGGGCCGTTTTCCAGTTGGCTTCGGCTTGGATCAGGCCATTAAGGGCATTGTCGGCTTCCACCCGCGATTGAATGGCATCGACTTCGGAGAGTACGCCCAATCGGTTCCGTTTCTGGTTCGCTTCGGCAAACTGGGCTAAATAGCGGTAGTTAGTCTGTTGAATCCGGAACATTCGCTCCCGCCGGATACCATCCAGAAAGCCAAGTGTGGCATCGGCTCTGAGCAACCGGAAAAAATCGAGTAGAGTAGCCTGCGCCAGTTCGGTTTGGCTCTGGGCCAAGTTGATACGTGCCCGGCGTTTGCCGCCCAGTTCCAGGGTTTGGCTATACTGAAACAAAAAACCATATCCCGTTTGTAGTCGACGCTGGCCGTTGTTGAAATAGCCAATACCCAGTGTTGGATCAGGCAAAATACGCGCCTGGGCAATGGTAGCCTGCGCAATATCGACATTGAATTGCTGGGCTGCGTACGTCAGGTTTTGCCTGCCAACCTGGTTTAGATAAGCCGAAAAGGCCAGCGGTTCCCGCCGGATCGTCGTGTCGACCTGCGCCTGAACGGTTGCCATAATCAGTCCATTCAGTAGCAAAATTCCAGTCGTTTTACGGATCATATCCTGAATCATACGGCGGAAGGAGTGGATGAGTTGGTCTCGCTATCGTTGGATGTACCCAGATTGGACGAACGGGATTCCAGCATGAAATATAAGGCGGGTAATACAAATAGCGTGATGGCCGTCGCGACAAATAGCCCGTACACAATGACCGTCGCCAGAGGCCGCTGAACATCGGAGCCGACGCCCGTGGCCAGCGAAGCTGGTAGCAACCCCAGTACCGCTACGGTGGCTGTCATCAGAATAGGCCTAAATCGCTGGTGCGTGCCGGTTAACACAGCCTCTTTCAAGGGCATACCACCCTGTCGAAGCCGGTTCAGATTGGAGATCATTAGTACCCCATTCTGTATGGCGACGCCAAAGAGAGCAATAAAACCTACCGCACTGGATACATTCAGGGTCATCCCCCGAATGTTCAGGGCCAGCATTCCCCCGAATAGGGCCAGCGGCACAACAGACAGAATCAGACCCGCCTGGCTAAACGTACCGAAGGCGGCATACAACAGCAAAAACATAATGGCCAGGGCCAGCGGTACGATAAAGGCCAGGTGAGCATACGCTCGGTTTTGGTTTTCGAACTGGCCACCCCATTTGATCTGGTATTTTGCCGGGTCAAATTTGATCTGCCGGGCTATACGTTCCTGAGCATCCGCGAGGAGGGACGTTAAATCACGCCCCCGCACATTGAGTTTAACCGTCAGATGTCGTTTATTCATCTCGCGGGTAATCGTACTTTCGCCGGTATTCAGTTGAATCTGAGCAACCTGCGAGAGGGGAATCTTGGCTCCGTTTGGCGTTGTCAGGGTTAAATTGCCGATGTCTTCGGGCGTTTGGCGGCTATCTTCGGTAAAACGGCAAGTGATGTCATAAACTTTTTCGCCGACAAAAATCTGTGAGACCGCCTTTCCGCCTATAGCTACTTCAATCAGTTCCGCTACATCCGAAACGTTCAGGCCGTACCGGGCGACTGCGTCCCGATCTACTTTAATCTGGAGTTGGGGTAACGGCGGTTCCTGATCAATGGCCACATCGACAGCACCGGGTGTATGCTGGAGAAGCCCCTCTACCCGCTCGGCCAGATGGCGGGTTTCTTTAAAATCCTTTCCGTAAATTTTGACCACTAATTCGGAGTGCGCTCCGGAAATTTTGTCCATCACGCCGTCGATCATGGGTTGGGAAAAGCCTACGGTATAGCCCGGTATCTTAGCGTAGTCGGCAGATAACTGGTCGATCAGGTTGTATTTAGTCATTCCGGCGGGCCACTCATCATAGGGTTTCAGTCCAATCGAGCACTCGAAATGCGACGGTGTCCAGGGGTCGGTTCCGTCGTCGTTACGC
>JANXVQ010000649.1 GCA_025351545.1 Spirosoma sp. | reverse complement strand
GCCAGAGTGGTCGAATGGGTCTGATTCGAAATCAGAAGTACTCGTAAGGGTACCGGGGGTTCGAATCCCTCGCTCTCTGCCAGAAGTCAGCAAGTTGGTTTGCTGACTTCGTTTTTAGAGAGGTGTCCGAGTGGTTGAAGGAGCACGCCTGGAAAGTGTGTATGCGGGTGACTGCATCGAGAGTTCGAATCTCTTCCTCTCTACGAAAAGGTGTATAATTAGCTGTAGATCAGTTGATTATGCACCTTTTTTTTTGTTTGTCGGGGCCACTCGTGCGGTATTTTCATTGAGTCCTCGCTTCCTGGAATGATAAGTTCAAGCAGGATTAATAACACTGAAATAGCAGGGGCTGTAAGCTAATATGCCACTGAACGACACGTCGGCCTCCGTTAAGATAGCTCACTCTCGATTTCAGGACATGGTTTTTATGTGTCCATCGTAAATGGGCATGAGAAATGAGTTGTGCGATTGAATAGACTTGCGCCCTATTGAAAGGCTATTGAAATGGCCTGCCAGGGTATTTAAAATGGGATAGATAGCATAAAAAAGGAAGGATTACCTACAGCTCGTCTTTAAGACACCCATCAATAAACTATAAAAATTCATGCGGTCATATTGCCTACTGGTTTCCGTGTAGGGCCGCCCGAAGATACGCCAAGACAAATCTGCGTTGCCCTAATGTCCAGTCAAACATCATAAGTCTATTATAAATCAGCCATTTTTTTAGCCAGTGTCATTCGTTTTTTAGTTGTAGTATAAAGAACCATTCACTATCCGTTATTGGCATGTCTGTTTTTGATTTAATTGTTATTGGCACCGGCTCGGCTGGGGCAACTGTTGCTAAAGCTGCCCGAGAAGCCGGTAAAAGAGTAGCTATTATTGATAAATTACCCTTCGGTGGTACGTGTTCACAACGCGGTTGCGATCCCAAAAAAGTGCTGGTAGGCGCAGCTGAACTGATAGCCCGGTCAGAGCAAATGAGTGGGAAAGGTATTTCGGGGTCGTCAATAATTGACTGGTCCGAGTTGATGATATTTAAAAAAACATTTACTGATTCTGTTCCTCAAAGGACTGAAATTAAATTTGCTGACCTGGATATTCACGCCTTCCACGGTGAGGCTACGTTTATATCGGAGAATACCGTTCGTGTTGGTGACGAGGAGCTAAAGGCTAGCCACATCGTTATTGCAACCGGGCAACGGCCTAAAACGTTGGGAATCCCGGGTGAAGAGATGCTTATTGATAGCACTGACTTTCTGGAGCTTGCTGAGTTACCCAAAGAAATTGTCATGGTTGGCGGAGGCTATATTGCCTTTGAGTTTGCCCACATTGCCGCCCGTGCTGGTGCAAACGTGACGATTCTTCACCAGGGTAAACGTCCATTGGAAGGCTTCGATGCTGATTTGGTTAAGCTGTTGGTCAAGGCAATGGAAGCCATTGGTATCCGAATTATACTGGAGGCCAGTGTAATAGCCGTTGACGGGAAAGACGATGCTCTGACTGTTCGGTATACCCAACACGAAAAAGCATATTCTGTTTCGACCAGGCTAGTTGTTCATGCCGCCGGACGCGTGGCCGACGTAGCAGAATTAGATTTAGCGAAAGCGGGCGTTGACGTTAATAAGAAAGGGGTGGCAGTCAATGAATATTTGCAAAGTGTGTCAAATCCGACCATCTACGCCTGTGGTGATGTATCTGATAAGGGATTGCCCCTTACACCATTGGCTTCGTATGAAGGGAGCATCGTCGCGGAGAATATTCTGAATGGTAATCGAAAAACGTATCAGGATAATCCTATTCCGTCGGCTGTGTTTACCGTGCCGACATTAGCCTCTGTCGGCCTAACAGAAGAACAGGCCGAAAAACAGGGCCGTAAGGTAAAAGTAATGTTTCAGGAAACCAGCGACTGGTATATCAGCCGACGTATTAACGAGTCCTTTACCGGATTCAAAACGCTGGTTGATGAAGAAACGAATCAGATTGTAGGGGCGCACCTTCTCGGCTCAGGCAGCGACGAAGTTATCAATTTATTCACGCTGGCGATGAAGCACCACATTTCTGCCAAAGACCTGAGTGATATATTACTTGCTTATCCAACGCACGGGTCAGATTTGAATTCGATGTTGCCCGTATAATTTCCTGTTAACTTAACGTCGCCTTTAAGTTCAGGTTTAATAATTTGGCAAGATCAAAGCGAACCGATTAACTCCGTTGACCGATACGACTTTGTCGTCAATCCCCTTCATAATAAATTCAGGCATTGGTCCATCTGCTTTGAGTCTTAAAGAATGTATCATAATCGTTGAAACTATGAGTTTCTCTCTTTGCCGATGTGGCAGGCCGAATTTTGTATGCACTGGGTTGCCCATACTCACCAATATGGGCTCTAAGTTAGCCGTACATCAATACGTCTAGTTGCATTGTATCTGATAATCTGGACTATACCTGGTTTTTGATGCCAGCATCTTCAATCAGAATCGTCTCGAAATCAATCGGGTTCTGTAACGTCCGATGCATTGGACACTGGTCAGCCATCTCTACTAATCGTGCCCGCTGCCCGTCGGTGAGATTTCCGTTTAAGATCAACTTCAAAACGAAAAGAGACCGTTTTGTTTCCATATCACTTGTATACTCCACATGGGCAACCGCCGAATCGAGGGGCCATCCCTTTCGATCAGCATACATGCGTAATGTCATCACGGTACAGGCTGCCAAGGATCCCGCCAATAGCTCGCCCGGCCCCATGCCCCGGTCCTGCCCACCCAGCTCAACGGGTTCGTCGGTTACAATAACCTGCGAATCGGTTGAGAGGTGAGTTTCGTATTGAGTCCGTTCGATGCGTGCGGTAACTACAGCCATTGGAGTGTACAGACAATAAGATGAGTGATAGGCAATTAGCAGGATTATGACGCAACTAACAACGTGTTAGAAAAATTACTGACCCCACTGCGCTGGATTTTGTCGCCAGGCAGATAATGATTCCATGGCATCTGCCGAAATGTAGTCGAGTGCCTGTGCTTCGATCAATAGGGCATCGTAGTTACTAAGGCAAATCAAGGGTACATTTTTACTGGCAAAATTCTGATCGGCCAATGGGAAACCATACGTGAAAATAGCCGCCATACCTAAAACCTCGGCACCAGCTGCCTGTAGAGCATTAACCACCTTCAGCGAACTGCCACCCGTAGAAATCAAATCCTCAATAACGACCACCCGTTGCCGGTTCTGTAAGTGGCCTTCAATTTGTTTGCCCATCCCGTGCGCCTTGGGCTCAGGTCGGACATAGCAATAAGGAATTCCCAGAACATCGGCAACCAATGCACCCTGCGGAATGCCCGCCGTAGCTACGCCCGCAATTACCTCGACCGACGGAAACCGTTTCCGGATGGCGTCTGCTAACGCGTTTTTGATGTATGTTCGCACTTCAGGATACGCCAGCGTAACCCGGTTGTCGCAATAGATAGGTGATTTCCAGCCCGAACTCCATGTAAACGGTTCATTGGGTTTTAGTCGAACAGCCTGCACGTCAAGTAGATAGCGCGCTACGGTTTTTTGAACAGAAGATATAGTCACAATTTAGTAGAAAATGGCAAAAGCAATAAAATGTTATTCCTTCTTCAAATGAACTTTCACGGTATCGATTCGTGTGCCGTCCATTGAGATGATGGTAAAGGTAAAGGGCAGAAATTCAATTATCTCACCAATTTGGGGAACGTCTTCATGTGTCGCCAGAATCAGGCCGCCGAGCGTATCGTAATCTCCCTGCGGAATGGTCCAGCCGTATGTTTTATTCAGATCATCAATTTCGTGTCGGGCGCTCAACAACCAGTTTGTATCGTCGAGTTGTTGCTCAACCCAATCTTCATTGGTATCATATTCATCCTGAATCTCGCCAAAAATCTGCTCGACCATATCTTCAACACTCACAATGCCCGCCGTGCCGCCAAATTCATCGACAACCAGGGCTAAGCTTTTTCGTTCCGATAAAAAGCGAAGAAGCAAGTCCTGCGCGGGCATAGTTTCAGGAACGGTAATAATGGGCGTAATAATTTCCTCAACAGTGGCCGGTTTTTTAAATAAGGCCAGCGCATGGCAGTAACCGATAACATCGTCAATCGTGTCGCGGTAGACCACAATTTTAGAATGGCCGCTGTCCTGAAAAGCCTGCCGAAGTTCTTCGACGGTATCATCTACAGCGATGGCTGTGATTTCGGTGCGTGGCACTAAACAGTCGCGTACCCGCACATCGCGGAACTCAATAGCGTTGTTAAAGATTTTTGTGTCAATCTCTACGTCTTTTTCTGTATCGGTTTTTTGGTTGAGTTGCTGGAGATAATGATTAAGATCTGTCAGACCAAAAACCGGACGAATTTCGGGATTCCGCTTACCCAGCACATACCGAATAAAAAACCGGGCCGTGCCAACCAATACCCGGACAATGGGCGCTATTGTCTTGTAAATAACCCAAAGCGGCACGGCCAGAGCTTCCAGGAAACGATCGGGATGAATAAGGGCCAGACTTTTAGGGATATAGTCGGCTAAGGGTAGGAAAATGATTGTTAGAATCAGGGTTTCGATTGTAATAAATACTGATTTGTGCGCTGCCCAACTTGTTGGCAGGATAACCGTTAGTAGCGGATTCAGCGCCATGACACCTAAAACGGTGTAAAGTACCAAAAAGAGCGTATTGCCTGTGAGCGTTGTTCCAACAAACAGAATAGGGTTTTTCAGGAAGCCCGATACTAATTTTTCACTTAACGGACCCTGTTTACTATGAAGCTCAAAATATAGCCGGTTGACCGATACATATGCCATCTCAACCGCCGAGAAAAAACCGGCCAGCACAAGGGCAAGTAAAGCACCGAATAAAAGGGCGTAAGGTTCCAAATAGGGATTATAGTTTATGGATTACAGCTTGTCATTAGCTGGTGCACAATCATTTTTTATCAGTTAATGACAACCGTAAATTATTTCTTTTTCTTCTTACGGTCTTCAACCATTTGCTTGATGGTTGGCGAAACAGTCTTCTCGCGTTCGAGCCGTTTGTTGCGAACATACTGAAATGCCAGTATAAACCCTAAAAATAGCATTAAAAGCCAATAGCTATCGCCAAAGGTAGTACGTTGATATTCGGCAATCCAGATGACTAAAAAACCGGCGGCAACAGCTAGGAGAAGAATTTCGGAAAGTTTCATGGAGTTAGTTAGAGGTCATTAATTAGTTGCCGGGTTAAACTATGGCGCAAGTCATAATCCAGTTTGGATCACTTGTGTCATAGTTTAACCCAGTGATTAATTATGCCTTATTCTGCATCTTTCCAAATTCCCGATACCGGCGAACGGCGGCAATCAGGAAGCCAATAACAACAATTAGCGTACCAATCCAAAGTATATTGATCAGCGGTTTTTCAATGGCTTTCATCACAATATAGTCGCGTTGCGTACGGTTAACGGCAAACGTGAATTTGCCGCTGCGTGGGTCAATTTCATTCAACTGGATTCGAACGCCTAATTCGTCACTTACTTCGGCCGGATGGGCAACCATGCGGTTTTTGATGACAAATGCCGGGCTGAGGATGTGTTCGCCGTTTTTGTCGAGCACCCGTATTTTCGCCCGAACAGCTGCGTCGGTCGGGCCAATTTCCAGGCCTTCGACCTCGTTCGTTCGGATCACATCATCCAGAATAGCGACGTAATCGTTCAGGAAAAAAGTGTCTTTGATGGCAACGCTGTAGGTTTCGGTTTTCTCCCATGTGTTCTCCGCACTCGGGTCCGGCACCGACGATACGTAGGTGTACATATCCCGATCTGTCTTATGGCGGATATCGGGCGAAGCCAGTAGGCCCATCCGTTCATTTACCTGAGCACGTGGGTACAGGTTGAAAATTTTTCCGCCCGGCTCCCGGTATTCAACATCGTAATAGGTATTTTCCGGATACAGGGCTAAGGTATCACCCTTCTTATAATAGATTTTCCCGTTCTGTTCAAGGTCACGCTGGGCAATGCCGTGGAAATCACCCTCAATCACCTCGACGTCTTTACGTGGAATGTAACCGGGCATGTCGCGGGCTTCAATACGCTGACCGCGATAGGTAAGTTGATAAGGCCCCATTTGTTCAGGCTGATTGAGCCACAGAAGCTTATTCTCTTTGTTTTGCCGGTTGTTATCTTTGGTGAATTCGTCCTGCTTCGAGATTAGAAGACCACTGTTATTGATCGAAATTACCTTCGTGTATCCTGCCGAATAAAGAATGCCGATAAGCATCAACGCCATGCCAATGTGGGCAATAGCGCCACCCGATAGCCGGTAATTTCCCTGAATAATACCCAGTAAAATTGTTCCATTGCTCACTAAGGCAAATACAGAAGCCACCAGCAAAGCCATGTAAACCGGATTCTTCATCTCTCCCAAAGCAATTAGACCCGCACTGATAAGCAGGGTTATAATGCCGGGAGTAATAAGCGCATCCCACTTTTTGTTGTCCAGTTTGCGCCACCACATATACTGGCCAACGCCACTTAGCAGGGCAATAACGACAAAAAACCAGATCTGAAATTTACTGTAGTGCGAAACCTGATCGGCAGGAAGAGCCAGATTTGAGACTTTGCCGAATGATTCCAGAACCTTATTATAGACTGGAATAGAGGTTGTTGCAATGACCTGAAAGGCGGCAAGACATAATACCGTGGCACCAATAAATACCCAGAATTCTTTGCTGTACACCGTTGCCTCTTCGCTGTCAGCCGGGATATATTTCCACTTGCTGGCCGCCAGAACCACGGCTAGTACAACAAAAACCAGCAGATACAGTAACAGTTGTCCCGACAAACCCAGGTCGGTAAATGAGTGAACGGACGCGTTGCCCAAAATCCCGCTTCTCGATAGAAAAGTCGAATATAGAATCAGGACGAACGTAGCAATGGTAAGGATAATGGCCATTTTCAGACCTGTCGAACTGCGCTTGGCAATCAGCATTGTGTGCAAAGCCGCCACCAGAACCAGCCAGGGGACATATACTGCATTTTCGACGGGGTCCCAGTTCCAGTAACCTTCAAAATTGAGCGTTTCGTAAGCCCAATAACCGCCCATCATTACGCCTACGCCCAATACCAGACCGCCAATGAGCGTCCAGGGCAAGGCAGGCCGAATCCATGCAAGTGGTTGGTTGCGCCATAAACCGGCGATGCAATAAGCAAAGGGCACTAAAGTCAGGGCGAAGCCGAGAAACAAGGTTGGCGGGTGAATAACCATCCAGTAATTCTGGAGAAGCGGATTCAATCCATTACCGTCTTTTGGTACAAAGTTCGGGTCAGCCGTGAAGATCGGTACATCAGGCATCGCTTCGGTCAGTAGCAGAAAGGGCGAAGAGCCTATTTTAAACGAATCGCCAAAGATGATTCCCAGAATCATAGAGGCCAGAAATGCCTGCACCAAGGCAAAAATAGCCATCATTGGCGCTTCCCATTGTTTACCGCTCGTGCGAATCAAAATTGCGCCCAGTACTGCATTCCAGAAT
>JANXVQ010000478.1 GCA_025351545.1 Spirosoma sp. | reverse complement strand
AAGAAAATCATCCCAATTGGGATGATTTTCTTTGTTTCGTATAAAGGCTAAACTATTCAGATACTCAGGCCCTGTCTACTTTAACGCGCAATTGAAATTCGTCCATCTCAATTTCTGCTACAGCAGATGCCGTTTCCGACCCATCCAGGTCACTAACCAGTTCAAGCGACACGGCCTGAACTTCCTGCCGAATATAGTCGCTGTTGGTTTCGATAGCCGACCCCACTAAATCGTTCGACTCGGCGTTTCGGCTCCGTTCTAATTTGATATGAATCTTATCGGTTACCGAGAAACCACGGTCTTTTCGTAAGTTCTGAATACGGTTTACAAAGTCGCGGGCAATACCTTCTCCACGTAGTTCATCCGTTATGGTTACGTCCAGTGCAACCGTCAGTCCGCCTTCACTAGCCACAAGCCAGCCCGGAATATCTTCGGTTAGGATCTCAACATCAGATAGGGAAATGATGAATGATGAATCATGGATGATGAATGATTTTTCACCGGTTGTTTCCAATTCTCTTAATTCTCCATCAGTCATAGCGGAGATGACTGTAGCAACATCCTTCATCTGCTTGCCGAATTTCGGGCCCAGGGCTTTGAAGTTCGGTTTGACTTTCTTCTTGAGAATACCGCTCGCATCGTCTACAAACTCGATCGCTTTTACGTTGACTTCCGACATGATAATCGGGCTGACGTGCTCAATTTGACGGCGTGTGTCAACGTTCAAAACGGGAATCAGGACGCGGCTCAAGGGTTGCCGAACCTTCAACTTATGACCTTTGCGGAGAGAGTGAACCAACGATGAAACTTGCTGTGCCAATTCCATTGAACGCTCCAGTTCCGTGTCTATCAAACGTTGATCGGCCAGCGGAAAATCGGTTAAATGTACCGAGGTGGCTCCTTCCGTCAGATTGCGGTAAAGCCAGTCGGCGTAGAAAGGCGCGATAGGCGACATCAACTGCGAGACTGTTGTGAGGCATTCGTGGAGCGTTTCGTAAGCAGCCCGTTTATCGGTTGTTACCTCGCCGTCGGACGCGACCCCGGACCAGAAGCGCCGACGCGATAACCGAACGTACCAGTTCGACAATTGATCGTTCACAAAGTCCTGCACAGCCCGGCCTGCTTTGGTCGGATTATAGCTGTCAAACTGCTGTTCAACTTCGAGAATCAGCGATTGTAATTTGGATAAAATCCATCGATCAAGTTCAGATCGTTCAGAAACAGGTACTGTACGCCCGGCAAATGAAAACTGGTCCAGATTGGCGTAGAGTGCAAAAAAGTTATATGTATTGGAGAGCGTTCCGAATAATTTCCGCTGCACTTCACCAATGCCATCGGTGTTAAATTTCAGGTTGTCCCAAGGCTCGGCATTCGTGATCATGTACCAGCGCGTAGCATCGGCACCATACTGCGCCAACGTTGCGAAGGGGTCAGCGGCATTGCCGAGCCGTTTCGACATTTTGTTGCCGTTTTTATCGAGTACTAATCCCGTTGAGACAACATTTTTGAACGCCACCGAGTCGAACAGCATAACCGAAATGGCATGGAGCGTGAAGAACCAGCCTCGTGTCTGGTCAACGCCTTCGGAGATAAAATCTGCCGGAAATGCCTTTTCGAACACGTCCTGATTCTCGAACGGATAGTGCCATTGCGCATATGGCATCGCCCCCGAATCGAACCAGACGTCGATCAGGTCGGCCTCGCGTTGCATAACTTTCCCGTTTTCAGAAACGAAATATACGTCGTCAACATATGGCCGATGAAGGTCATAATTGCCCGATGTGAGCTGGTTTAGATAGGTTTCGTTTTTGGCCCGTTGCTCACTGGTCAACGCATCGCTCAACTGCGCTTTTTGAACGCAATCCGTTAGTTCGGCTACGGAACCGATGCATATTTCTTCGCCCGATTCAGTCCGCCAGATTGGTAACGGCGTTCCCCAAAACCGGCTCCGGCTGAGGTTCCAGTCCACGAGGTTTTCGAGCCAGTTGCCGAAGCGACCAGTGCCCGTACTTCCGGGTTGCCAGTTAATGGTTTTGTTCAGTTCAACAAGCCGGTCTTTCTTCGCCGTTGTGCGGATGAACCAGCTATCGAGCGGATAATATAAAATTGGTTTGTCGGTGCGCCAGCAATGCGGGTAAGGGTGTTCGTATTTCTCGACCCGAAACGCTTTGTTTTCTTCTTTTAGTTTTATGGCAATGAGAACATCGGTCGGCCTGAAATCCGGGTCGGCGCGTTCTTCGTCAGAATAATATTCTTCCTTTACATACCGCCCGGCATAGTCCGTGATTTCGGCGACGAACAGGCCGTGTTTATCCACAATGGGCACATCTTTGCCGGTTTCGTCTTTCACCATGATCGGCGGAATACCGGCTGCCTGTGCTACCCGAAAGTCATCGGCCCCGAAGGTTGGCGAGGTATGCACAATGCCCGTACCGTCTTCGGTTGTGACGAAATCACCCAGAATCACGCGAAAAGCGGGCGTAGCAGGTTGAACATACGGCATGAGTTGTTCGTACTCGATACCTTCCAGATCAGCGCCTTTGAAATTAGCGACTATCGACCACGGAATGATTTTTTCGCCTGATGTGTAGGCTGCAAAATCACCGTCTTTGCCTTTTTCATCAAACCAGCGGCTCACCAACGCCTTCGCCAGTACTACGTTGACTGGCAGGAAAGTATACGCGTTAAATGTCTTAACGAGCACATACTCGATGTTTGCACCAACAGTCAGTGCCGAGTTGGCGGGTAATGTCCAGGGCGTGGTTGTCCAGGCCAGGATAAACACCTCGTCAGAATTGGCAGCGTCGAATAGATAAGCTGATTTTTGATTTCGTTTCGCTTTAAACTGGGCCACCACGGTTGTGTCGCGCACATTCTTATAGGTGCCGGGCATGTTCAGTTCGTGCGAACTCAGGCCCGTACCAGCCTTGGGCGAATAAGGCTGAATGGTGTAGCCTTTATAAAGCATTCGCTCACCGCTCGCCGTCTTTTGGTCATACAATTGCTTGAGCAGATACCAGACCGACTCAATATACTCGTTTTTGTAGGTAACATACGGATTCTCAAGGTCTACCCAATAGCCCATTTTCTGGGTCAGGTCGTTCCACTGATCGGTAAAACGCATGACCGTTTCCCGGCACTTCCGGTTGTATTCCTCAACGCTGATTCCACCTTCAGACTCGGGTTTGCCAATATCATCTTTAGTAATACCGAGTTCTTTTTCGACCTGCAACTCGATGGGCAGGCCGTGCGTATCCCATCCACCCTTGCGTTCAACCTGAAAGCCTTGCAGGGTTTTATACCGGCAAAAGATATCCTTTATTGTCCGGGCCATCACATGGTGAATCCCCGGCGCTCCATTGGCTGACGGTGGGCCTTCGTAGAAGGTAAACCGGAGCGCCGGCGCGTTCGGTTTTCCCTCGCGGATGGCCACCGACTGTTCAAATACCTTGTTTTGATTCCAGTAAGTCAAGACCTCAGCTGCGATCTGCGCATAATCGAGGGACTCATATTGTTGATACTTCACGTCTGACAGGATCTAATCGCCCGTGCGATTGAAAAATAAGTGCAAAGATACGGAAATCACCGGGGATGCTTTAGAAGCTGTTTGAGTTAATCTTATTGGGTTACAAAAGCGACTTTTTTGTCAGATTGAGTAGTCAAACGCCCTCATTTAGCTGGGCTAAATTCCGGTTTTGACTACTCAATCTGACAAAAAATTCATCATTTTTATCACCAAAATTTAACTTAAACAGCTTCTTAACCAACAAGCCCAGTCTGTGTGCAACAAAAAAGCGAACCAGTGTGGTTCGCTTTGATGACATGGTAAACCAGTACAAAGCTCACATAGCTTTGGTACGGTTAATTTCGTCTATAATAGTGTGGTCTATCGGGTTGTGCGCCATTAAATCGTCAGAATTACGAATTCAACCCGGCGGTTCACTTTGCGTTCTTCGTCGGTGCCTTTGGTCAGGATAGGTCGCGTGTCGCCATACCCGACCGTTTGAATTCGGTCAATGTCGATGTTTTTTTGAACCAGATAGCGTTGGCAGGCAATTACCCGGTCGCGGGAGAGTTGCAGGTTTTTATCGTGGTCGCCAATGATGTCGGTATGTCCTTCGAGCCGGATGGTCATATTGGGATTACCCAGCATCATGGACACCAACTGATCCAGTTCCGCATAAGAAGCCGATAGCAGGTCTGATTTTGACATCTCGAAATAAATGTTCTTGAGTGTCACTTTGTCGCCTACGGCCAGGGGGGTTAGCGTAATGTTGCGCGTTAGTTTCTGCCCACCCTCTACTTTACTTAAATCCAGCACACCACTGATGGATTGGTATCCTCGTGCCGATGCGATATAAGTATAAACCTGGCCTTTTATCAAGCTCATTCGGTAGGCTCCCGTCGACGCAAAACTCTGCACTGAATCAATTGACTGCTTACTGGACGATAGTTGATAATCAATTGTAGCGGTAACAGGACGCTTGTTTTTTACATCGCTCACCACGCCCGATACAGCCACTAATGTGAGTACAGGTGCTGGTGCAGGCGTTGGCTTCGTTTTCGGGATTTCTGGTTTTGGCGTCTCCATCTCGCCACCCGATTCGCCGGATGTTTGCGGTAATGTCGTTGGCTTTCTAGGTAATTTTGGTACGGGCGTTGGCGTTGTTGGGGGCGTATATACGACCTGATCGGCGGGATTGTTAACGTATAAGTTGTATATATTCCAGCAAACAATCTGGTCGTAATCATTACACTCGAACAGGTCGAAGTTCTCCAGACCTTTATCCAGGCGCTCGAAATAAAGCGTAAATGTGACCTTATCGCCGGGAAGCGTGGTTATTCCCTCCGGAATTCTCTGTCCATTTGAGCTAATTCTGGGTTTTCCTAATTTTAGCGGAATCCCTTCGGCTTTAAGGAAACCAAATTTTCGGGCTCCATTAGCGGCTACTAATTGCCCTGCTGGATCGAATTCAATAAACTCCTGTCCGGTAGGTTGCCCATTTCTGTCTCTATTTGGCTGATTTTTATTTGTAAATGTCAGATTAAGAATGGTGTAATCCTTTGTTAATCGAATGCTGTTTACTGTTACACCGGGGTCGGCGGGGCGGCCATTAC
>JANXVQ010000461.1 GCA_025351545.1 Spirosoma sp. | reverse complement strand
CGGTGATTGATTACCTTTGTAGTTCATTAGACCACTGGTTTAATGTTATAGTTAAGAAAATGTCGACTGGGGTCTCGCCAAAGAATCACCAGTCGACGTTTTGTTTCATACGAGCACCGCTTCCTTATTTCTTAAGAATTTCAACCCTACTTACAAAATGGCTTTATCTTAATAAATTCGGAAAAGGTAAGGAAAAACTAGGTCTCGCGCTACAAACCTCAAACTTTGATGTGATATATACAACATATATGCGAAATATTTTTTTACTGATCGCGAATGCCGCCCAAGAATCGCGTAACAGCCTAGCCCTGATAGAGTATTGGAAAACTTTCTGCCGGAGCGGAGCAAGCAGTGGATTGGGACCTGGAATAGCGGCCAATGCCTGCCTTAGCAATTGCACTTCTTCTTCGGTGAAGTCGGCCTGTTGCCGCCGTTCGTCTTCAAAGAGATAAAACCGGGGTGGTCGTTTTCCTTCTTTGTCGATGATGAATCCAGCCTCTTCCAGAGCATCCATGAATCGCCGGGCGTGGCGCGGACTGCATTCCAGAATTTGGGCTAACTGCGTGAGGGTTTTGCCGGGCCGCTGTTTCAGCAGCCGGATCAGCTTGAGGGTACGCGTTACGTCGGACATGGGTGGATAGATTGGCGCTCAACAACGGCCAACTACCCCATAAAAGGCTGAAACTCACGTTAATCTACTGCTAATCACACTTATCCTATGACCCCTGGGGTCTATTTTCACCGAAAAGTACAAAACATCAAGCTTGAGAAGCATGGCTATAAAGTGGCTATCTTCAGTCGGCATGGGTCGAATCAATGGAAATGATTAAGGTTTCATTAACAAATAGAATTTTCCTGAACATTAGACTTAAGTCGCAGTTTGGCTTCATAGTACGACCTATTTATTAAAAATTGCCATTTGGGGTAAATTGCAAGCTCGAAGCGCTATTATATCTACAAATAGACGGGTCAAATAAGTTACAAACTACTTTGTTCTATTACCTTTATCGCCCAAAACGCCTTTAAACTAACCTTTACGCATGCTTAGTAATAAAGAAGAAACCCAATTAGCTCACGCGCTTACGCATGACATCAACGATGTATTGAACCGTCGGATCGAAGAACGATTTAGAGCTGCGCTGTTTCTGGTCGATCCCGGCCTGGACATGACAACAGTAACGGTCGTCAGCAACGTGGAGAATGACAACGAACTAACGATTGATGGCATAGACGACGAGACGATTGATAAAGCAATGGCTATTTTCGAATCTCAACAGGAGTAAAAGGGCCTAATCAATAGTTACAGTTTTGTCGAGTTTACATGACAACTTACCAAACTCTTATTCCTTTATCGGATCTACTGACACGTAGCGAGACCATTCAAACCGGCGAACTAATCGGTTTTGACAGTGTTGATGGCGTCCAGTGGTGTTATTTTTCCCGCATGGAAGCGGGTATAGTATGCCTTAGGGTTTTACCTGATGCAGACTCGAAAAACGATCCGGCCATGTTGCCTGAACACTGTTTTATTCAACGTCCGGCGGTGCTGGTAACCGATGTTGTAGAGATGTTAAATGAAACCATGGCTACTCTGCTTAATCGAATACAGACGGGCAATTAAACTAACCAAGAGGACTATTTTTTGATGCCACTTTAGTATTTATACTGCCTTTCGTTATATAAATTGTACAGACTTTTCATTATTTCTGTTAATTTATGTGTCCATTTCCTTGTACTATAACGTGTCAGTTAGGCCCTTGACGGGGATTAAACCCACTTTCGAGTATACGTCGCTCCTGCTGAAGGAGTACTACAGTATGGTAAGTACTTCTCAAATTGAGAATCAACCCCAAGACCATCAACTTATTCTGGTCGTTTTTGGTTAAATAAAAGGTGGGCGGCTAAATCCGCATTGATAATCAGGTTTTCAATCTACTTAGGTCACCTCTTTCGATATACGCTATGCCCCAACAGGCATGTTAAACTCACAAGAATAAAAATAAGGGATGGAGACATTTAGTAAAAAAGAAAAAGAAAAGGCAAGACAAAAAAAGAGAAAAGACAAAGAAGAAAAGCGCGAAGACCGTAAAGCCAATGCCGTAAAAGGGTTACGCCTTGACGAAATGCTGGCTTATGTGGATGAAAATGGCAATATTTCCTCGACTCCTCCCGATCCTCGGAAAAAGAAGAGAATTGATCAGGAAGACATCCAGATTGGGGTAGCCAAACAGGAACCAGTTGATCCGCAGGACTTGATTAGACAAGGGGTTGTAACCTTCTTTAATGATTCTAAAGGCTATGGTTTTATTAAAGACTTACAAACTCAGGACAGTATTTTTGTTCATATCAATGGGTTGAGAGATGCCATTACTGAACATGATAAAGTGACGTTTACTGTTGAAATGACCCCCAAAGGGCCAAACGCAGTAGATGTAAAGAAAGCCGTAGCCGTAGTAGCCCCGGTTGTTGCACCGGCGGCCCCGGTCGTAGCCGTAGCTTCATAGAACTATTCCAAGTACTATCTGTCTTCATTTGACACTAATTGCAAAGAAATAGGGTTGTCTGGGTAGACATGGAGCCATGATGGCTTATGTACTCATTATTATCCCTTAAGTTATGAGCCAACAGACATACACCTCCATTCCCCCTACCACTGATAGCAACTACTGGCTGCTCAAATCTTCGGATGGCAAAACCAGTATCTTCGTGCCTCGGGATAAAGAGCTCGATCGGAAACTGAAAGTTAAGTTTCAAGCCGAGGTTGCTGCCAGAACATCGCTTAAGCGTAAACGGTAAAGGTGGAATAAGTGTCTTAGTTGTTTGTGATAACATTGCCCGGCCCATAACGCCGGGCTTTTTTTGTCTGTTTAAGAGAAAAACGAGTCGCAGCAATAAAAGCGACCTCATCCATTAGCTGGAGGGCAGTACCGCCAAAAAGGGTGTCATAATGATTGGTTGTACCAGGAAAAACGGCTTTGAGAATTCTTGTTTCGGCGGCAGCAATTCGGTCAGTTAGAGAAAGGGTATCATCAATGGCCATGTGCTAATCGATCTACTGTTTTCCGGTGAGTCAGGTGGTTATATTCCGTTCGGAGTTCCATCAAGCAGTCGGCACAAAGACAACCCTGGTGCAATGAACTGATATAGTTTTGCTGAGCTTCGGTCAACGTGAGCGACTGACACTGGCACAGATTAATACTGCCCACCTTGCACTCAAAAGAGCGCTGGCAGCGCGGGCAAGCCATGTGCTCATGTTTAGCGGTTGCTATAAGGCTCATCTGCTGGAACCTCCTGGTCGAAGGCGATAAAGTTGACTACTTGTCTCTGACGGTTAACAATTGGGCGAATCACGATTTCAACCAATACGGTGTTTGATCTTTTCGATAATTCAGGATTCGTTCGCTTACTGATCGCTGCTGTTCAATAGCCTGTTTAATGCGCTGCCGAACGACTATAGAAGTCTACTTACCCCATAAAAAGTTCGGCCGTCGGCCTACCCAGCCCGCCACTATTACTTCGTCTGGTTTCTGACGCGCAAACGCCAGCCATTGTTTGATTTCAGACATTAACCCTTGTTCGTTTGTTTCTGAATCCAGATCGTTGGGAACGTGCATCAATGAGCACGATGGGGCAATAAGGATGCGCTCCTCCCTATCACTTCTATGGCCCGCTGAATGGAAGCCCGTGATTTTTCCATACTGTTGATCCAGATATTCCGCCCATCAACCACGCCCAGCGACAACTGCGTTTTCTGATTAACAAAATCAGTTTGCAGCATATCGTCCAACTGGTTTGGACAACGTACCAGATCGAGATGAAGCGCATTAACCCGCAACCGGATGGCTGGATTCAGGTTAGTACCGTTGCACTCAAAGTACGAGGCCAACAGCAGTTTAAGGTGAGGAAACTGTTTCCGAAGCCGGTTGCAGGTCGTTGCAAAAGATTCCCGTGGGCGGTCCGTCAGATCCAGCGACAGGCACGGTTCATCGAGTTGAATCCCTTCGGCTCCCTTCGCCTGCAAGCGGGTCAATACCTGCTCATAAATGGGTTTTGGCGTTGTGTTGAGCGTCTGTTTCGCTTCGTCAAATTCGGAGAAAATTTCCCCGGAAAGAAGGGCAAATGATTGGCCTGCCGAAAATCCGGAACGATGTAATCGTAATTCGTGTCGAATCATTTCCATTACCGTCAGGTCCAGCCCATCCTGGTTATTAATTTGATAAAATGATTGATCGCGTTCGATGCCAAACTCCATACATGCCACATTATCAGGAATTTAATCAACACGACACACCGCGTTGCATCGGCAAAAATAAGCCATCTACCGACAAAAGCCACAACAGTCCATCGCTTAAGTTGAGTATCAAAAGGAAGCAGATCCTGGCTAAATACGTTTTTGACTACCTGTTGCATTGCCTTCTATTCTACCTTTGCGGGCATGAAAGGGACTGTCTACCTTTTTTCGTTGTGGCTGCTGTTGCTGACGGGCTTGCCCTGTCCGGATGTAGAATGCCATGCGCAGGAAAATACGACAACCAATACCATTCCCGTCTCTCACTCCGACGATGACCACGGGCACAAAGCGCCCTGTAGTCCATTTTGCCATTGTCTGGCCTGCCCCGGCTTCTCCACGCCGAGGCCATTCAACTACAGGCTGCCTGCTACATTAGCCACGCTCAATGTAGACCGGCATGTTTTCACGTATCAGTCACCAAGTCAGTCTGACGTAGTGCAGGCCATCTGGCAGCCGCCCAAATTATAACCGTTTTTCATGGATTTTTTTCCGACCGATCCTCTATCGGCTGGCTTGTTCCATTGTATTCTTCGTACAAAATGAGAAACGTTATTTTATTACTATTACTTTCTACAGCTAGTTTTGGCAGGGCGGTTTATCGCCCGGATACCCTGCGGATTTCTGTCCGCCACGCTGTCATCAAACAAGCCATTCCCGGTGCCACGATTCTGTTAATTGGCACCACAACCGGCACGGCCACCGATACAGCCGGTTTTACTCAAATTCAACTGCCATCCACAGGAACCCATCGGCTGCGTATTTCGGCGGTCGGCTTCCAGTCGGTCCTCTACACCGTTACAGGCTCCCTGTCGGACACCCTTCACATTGCCCTTCACCCGTCGGAAGAAGAGCTGGACGTTGTTACAGTTTCCTCCACGCGCGGTGGCCGGAGCGTGGCCGACGAACCTACGCGTGTCGAAGTTATTGATGGGGAAGAACTGGATGAAAAGGCGAATATGCAACCTGCCAATATTTCGGTCCTTTTGCGTGAAAGTCCGGGAATTCAGGTTCAGCAAACGTCGGTTACATCGGCCAACGCTACGTTTCGGATTCAGGGGCTGGATGGCCGTTATACGCAACTCTTGCAGGATGGTTTACCATTATACAGCGGCTTTTCGAGCGGGTTAAGTCTAATGCAGGTTCCACCCCTGAACTTAAAACAGGTGGAGCTTATTAAAGGCTGTCAATCAACACTCTATGGCAGCGGAGCCATTGCAGGGCTGGTCAATCTGGTAACGAAAGAACCCACCCGCGAACGAGATTTGTCTTTTCTGATCAATGGTACGTCAGGTCTGGGCCTCGATTTGAATGGTTACTACGCCCAACGCAATGAAAAAATAGGGTTGACGTTCTATGCTACCCGAAATCTCCAGCGTGCTTACGATGCGAACAGTGACCAGTTTTCGGATTTGCCGCAAATTGCCCGGACAACGCTGCAACCTAAATTCTTCTGGTATCCAGGCGCCACCACAACCGTGTCGGCAGGCTTGATTTGGACCAATGAGCAACGTACCGGCGGCTATGTACCAACCATCCAAAATAAAGCTACGCCGGGCTATACGGAGGTTAACAATTCCCGGCGGTTAGCGACACAATTCCGACTGGAAAAACGCTTTACCGGCGATGCGCTGTTGACTATCAAAAATAGTTTTAGCCGGTTCAAACGGGCCATTATTTTACCCGATTACCAATTCGATGGGTTGCAGCAATCGTCGTTTACCGAAGTGAGTTATTTCAAACATCGAGCAAAATCGGACTGGATTACGGGTCTGAATATCTGGACCGATACCTTCTCTGACGATAGTCCAGCGAGTACGTTCTCTCCGTCTACCATCTATAAACAGACAATTGCGGGCGTTTTTATTCAAAATACATTGACGCTTTCTGATCGATTTAGTCTGGAAACCGGTTTGCGCGCGGATGCAGTAACAACGCACGTTTATTCACCTGCCGACTCACCCAAATCGAAGCTATTTCTGTTGCCCCGATTTTCATTATTGTATCGTGCATCACAGCACTTGACGAGCCGCCTGGGTGGTGGACTGGGCTATAAAGCCCCAACGATTTTTACGGAAGATGCTGAACGGTTATCGTTCCGAAACGTCAATTTACATTCGATACGCAGCGACCAGACAGAATCTTCAACTGGCCTTAATCTGGACATTAATTACCGGACTCAACTGGGCGACGCAACAACACTGGCAATCAATCAGTTGTTCTTTTACACACAACTAAATCGGTTAACAGTGCTGACAAATCAATCGGACGGGTACAACTTTCGGACGGCAACGGGTCATTTATCCACACGAGGGTCTGAAACAAACGTCCGGTTCGTCTATCACGACTTACATACGTTTTTGGGCTACTCATTCATTGATACCCAACGCCAGTACGACAACCTGACGGGCGTGATTCCCTTAACGGCCAGGCACCGGCTTTACTTTACAACTCTCTACGAAACCGATAAAGTGAAAACCGGATTTGAAGCATTTTATTCGGGTCCACAACAACGTACAAACGGCACAAATGCGCCCTCGTACTGGACAATGGGCTACATGATTGAGCGCAAATGGAGCTTCGGACGTGGCCCGGCGGGGAACCGAACGAAAGGCAGTATTTTTATTAACTTCGAGAACTTTCTTGATGTCCGGCAGTCTCGTTTCGAGCCGTTGGTGAGCGGTACAATTACGCAACCTACATTCGTTACAGACATTTACGCCCCCACCGACGGCCGAATCATCAATGGCGGAATCAAACTGAAATTATAACATGGCGCACGAACATAATCACGAACAGGGGCATCATCACGGACCTGCCGTCCTGACATCCGTTAACCGGGCATTAATCATTGGAGCGATCCTGAATGCTGCTTATGTGGTCGTTGAGTTTGGTATGGGATTTTACTATGATTCCCTGGCTCTCATTGCTGATGCGGGCCATAATCTTAGCGACGTAGCCGGTTTGTTGCTTTCCCTGCTGGCCTTCCGGCTGGCTCGGGTTCGCCAAACGCCTAGTTTTACCTACGGATATCGCAAAAGCACGGTGCTGGCCTCACTCACCAACGCCGTTATTCTATTAGTGACAATCGGGGCTATTTTATGGGAAAGCATCCAGCGATTCAGGCACCCGGAACCCGTTGAAGGTCTGCCTGTTGCCTGGGTTGCGGGTTTAGGCATACTCGTCAACGCAACCTCAGCCCTGTTGTTTTTTCGGGATAAAAACCACGATCTAAACATTAAAGGAGCCTATTTACACCTTGCCGCCGATGCCGTGGTTTCGCTCGGTGTAGTGATAGCCGGTATCGTTATCAACTATACCGGCTGGGTCTGGCTCGATCCGGTTATCGGGTTAGTTGTTGCCGCCGTAATTCTGGGTTCGACCTGGCAATTGCTGAATGACAGTTTGCGGCTTTCCCTCGATGGCGTTCCGTCAAACATTGATCTCGACGATGTATTGACTGACTTGCGGGCGGTAACGGGGGTGCAGGACGTGCATCATGTACATGTATGGGCTATGAGCACATCAGAAAATGCCCTGACAGCCCACCTCGTCCTCGCGCCCGACCTGACCGACACACAGGTTTCGGCCCTTAAACACGACGCTCGTCACCGGCTCGAACACCGCAATATCAGTCATGCCACCCTCGAAACCGAAACAAAGGAAGAGTGCGAAGCGGAAGAGTGCTGATGCATTGATCAGAACATTCTTTAATCCATAATAATCGATGCATATATGCAACACCGTTGCACATATGCATCGATTACCTATATTTGCCTGACAATTACCAATTGGGTATGAAGAAAGAAGAGTTGTTCGACGTCGTCATTGTGGGCGGAAGGTACGCCGGTTCAAGCGCGGCTATGGTATTAGGCCGCTCATTACGGAAGGTGGAAGGTACTCGTCATTGACAGTGGGAAACCCTGCAAGCGACAAACGCCCCATTGACAACATTTCCTGACACGCGATGGCGAAACACCAGCGCAAATTTCAGCTATTGTCCGAGAGCAGATACGTAACTATTCAACGGTTTTTTTTCGGGATGATTTAGCGATTAAAGCACATTCTCAACCGGATGGCTTTATAGTCGAAACGACTTCGGGACAACAGTTCAGCGCACGAAAATT
>JANXVQ010000436.1 GCA_025351545.1 Spirosoma sp. | reverse complement strand
GTCCAGGCAAAAGGCAAGGCCCGTGTATTTAAAAATACGCACATTAGTGCTGATAAACAGCCTACTACAGTAACTACGGCGACATAACTCTTCCAGATTATTCGCTTCGGAACATCGACTGTTGTACGCGGATGCAGAAATATCAACGCCAGAAATGTGATGCCAAATATCCCTGTTTCGATAAAATAACGTCCTTTAAACGGGTCGTAAGGTGCGGAGTAGGCGAGGGCCGAGAAATGAAGCAGTAACGCTATGCCCAGAAATATATGGGGTGTTGACCGAACATACCCAATCAGCACTAAAAATAGTAACGGAAATGCCAGGCCAAAGCCAAAAATACCCCAATACGGATTGGCATTATAGAAGGCAAACTTTCGATCGAAAGCGAAGGGCTGAATGGAAAAATCAGTTTCTTCGTCTAACCGCATGTGCAGTTTGTCTTCCACCAAAACCAGTGGCTGACGCATGGTATGATTCAATTTTGCCCCTATAGCAAGATTCCGGAGACCATCTAAATTGATGTGGTCGAAACTGTAACGCACTATATTGCGGCTCCCTTGTTCAAGCAGGTTTGGTAAGGACCCAGCCCGCTCTACCGATTGATGTTTGAGGGCTGTTGGTGGGCCGATAGGATGACCAAATACCTCCATATTTTTGAGATAGCCTGTCGGAAGCGTCCACAAACACACGCCTACACCAATCGCTATGGCCAATCGCCAGGTTCTCCCAAATGTAATCGCCAGGGATGGTGACAGGAAGACCGTATAAATCATAATGACAAATACGGACGGTAGCAGCAGTGCAAACGTAACTTTGTGCCCGAAGGCCATGCCAAAGGCCATGCCTGCCAAATACAGGTAGCGACTGTCGCCCGTTTGTTGTACCACGCTGGTTTGTGGTCCGACGGTTCGCGGTCCGACGGTTCGGTAAGTGAACAGCATATAGAGCAACACGCTCAGGTAAGCAGTCAGCACAATGTCGGTTTCGGTCGTGATGGCCTGCATCAGAAAATCAGGCAAGAGCGCGTATGTCAACGCGCAGAAAAAACTGGCCGATAACCTATTTTGACCAATGCGCTGCACAATCCCAAATACAGCCACGATAGCTGTCCAATAACTGAGATGATGAATGAACTTGAAGCCATTCTCAAAACGGCCAGTCATCAAGAACGAATAAATCTGGATGGTACAAACGCTCTTTGGATACGTATCTATGTTCCAGTTGGTGCCGCCAAAATGCCGCATCGTGCCGCGTTGTATATACTGCATTACGCGGTTTAGGTGCCCGGTCATACTGTCCCACTCATTAGGCACCGTAAACAACACGAGTAGCAGATTCATGATGGCAATAATGGCCAGTGTCGCAAACAGGATTGAGAACAGAAACCGCGAGTAGCCCGATAAACCACTGAACCAGTTTCGGACCGTTTGCCAGCGTTCCTGAATGAGAAGTGGGACCGAAAAACGTTCCTGATTTGGCGTCAACCGGCTCAGGACTGTACCTAGTATTGTGGCTGTAATGAACACCGAACCAGCCCAGGCGGGTGCATTGGCTGTTTGGTAAAGCGCCGATAACACAAAGCCCGTCAAAATAACACTCCCTGCTCCTAATAAAAAGGTAGTTAGCCACCACTCGGTGAGCGATCGACGGCAGATACGTGCCGAGGTTCGACCGAGATAAATGACAAACAGAAGGAGAGAAAGGAAATATAAAATGCTCATAATGAATAATGTACCATGCGGGGGGCGAATGAAAAATGACCACACGAACGGACTTGATGGGAGTTAGTCAGTTCATTGGTCATCAATCAGTTTACGCTATACACTTTCGGGTACGATAGCAACAGCCACATTTACAATGGAGGCAATACGATTGATATCGGCTTCAGCCAAATCTGGATAGAGTGGCAGACACAGTACCCGCAAGGCTATATCTTCTGATACAGGACAGGGTTGCGCCACATTGGAACCGGGGATAAATGTAAATGGAAGCGTATTAAGTGAAGGATAAAAATACCGTCGGGGCATAATTTCATCCGCTTTCAGGGCATCCATTACCCGCAACAAGGTTTCCTCTGAGTCAAAGACAACCGGGTAATACGCATAATTATAGTCCATGCCGGGCGTAAGCGAAGGGCGGGTGATTTTGCTAAAATCAAGCTGACTATCGTAATACCCAAATCGCTCCTTTCGGGCGGCAATCAGCTCGGGAACTTTCGGCAGAACACATAAGCCCATAGCAGCATGTAATTCCGAATTTTTGGCGTTGATACCTACGCCGTAATAGTTATCGTTTTGATGGCCAAAGGAGCGATAATGATGCAGTTTCTGCGCCATTTCTTCGTCGTTGGTCACGATACAGCCACCTTCTACAGTGTGAAATACCTTCGTCGCGTGGAAACTACAGGTAC
>JANXVQ010000434.1 GCA_025351545.1 Spirosoma sp. | reverse complement strand
TTACCTCAGGGGCTTCTAAGTGAATGTAGCGTTTGGGCTTCATTCGACAAAGATAATAGCTAAACCAAATTTTAAATAAATCTGTCCAAGTACTTATTTCGCTGAGCCAATCAGCATAACCTGCCTGAAGGTAGCATTACGACCTGCGCCAATCAACCCGATTTGCTGACCAGCTATAGGCTGAAAAAGTCGGGTTTGAATTTTCTCATCGTTAATATAAAAGTCGATGGTTGCCCCCGATTTTGTAATCTTGAGTTTGTTCCTGGTATTCGTAATATTCGGGTTGAATACAAAGTCCTCGGCGGTGAAGGGTTTCTTGTCGGCCAGCACGTACTGGATTATAAATTTCCAGAGATAATTTATCTGCAATACATAGAATCTATCCGAGTCGCCCCCAATTAATATGCCTACACTGGGCGGTGCATCACCGGTACTTTCAATGGATGCTTCCAGAGTGAAATCATTGCCGTTGAGATCAAATGGTGTGTCGATAAGACTCATTGCCTCAATCTCACGTTTTTCTGTTTGAATCTGATAACCATTAGGCGCCAGAATAAATGTACCATTCTTTACTTTGCCCGTTTTCCAGCCGTGCTGATTATCCACGAAGGTTTCACGCCAGACCGTTCGGCCTTTTATTACGTCAGATGTCGCCTTTGTCGTTGCCTTAGCCTCAAAAAATGGTAAGGTGTTTACCAGCACGGGTATACTTTTGGCTGACATGGTTCCCTGTGCCCGTACCGCCGATAAACTCAGGAAGGCTACGCCTAAAAAACAGTATATTTTCATAGTTTTAATAAGATTTGGCGTGGGGTTATCAAAACGTGTGCTTAAACGTCAGTACTGGTGCCGTTCCAATAGTTGCCACACTAAATTGTGTGCGGGGCGGGGCTAACTGGCTGCTCGAATTTCCCATCCGCTGGTTCTTCAGCCCCCGGAGCAGAGTCGCCGTTACGTCAACGGCCAAGATGGCCACGGCACCCCCAACGCACAAAATGGCCGTGTGGTTGGCATTATTGGCTTTGGCATACGCTGCGTCGGCGTTGGTCTGCTCCGTAAATTGGGGTAGAGCTTTATAGTCCGTATAATATTTTTGGGACTGGCTATGTTGCGAGATACCGTAAAAAAGCAAGCCTACATAAGCTAAAGTGATGACTGGCCTGGCGCCAATTTTATGATCGGGTTGAACAAAAATATTGCCGATACCCGGAGCCAGAGCAGACAGCAGGGCATTGGCCGGGCCTCCGCCTTTCCGCTCTACGCTAGCAGGAGCCGGTTTTGGGGCCACCGGCTTCTTAGGAATTGCGGCTACCTTATCTGACTGATCTTTTTTTGGAGCAGGCTCGACGTCAAGATTTTTGGTCTCAACTTGCTTTGCTGGACTTACGTTTAAATCAGTTCCTGGCTTATTAGTCACTAGGGGCGGGTTGGGCGTTATCCGAATCTGTTCGGGATCGGCTTGAGCAATTGGCTCCTGGGTGCGCGTTCTGCCAGCAGCCCCGACCGTTGGAGCTGACTGCGGCAATCGACCCCGCGCCAGTTTGACCAAAACCGTTACAACCAGTTGCTCGTTTATTTTATACGCGTCTTTAACAATGTCCCAGTAAATGGTTTTGCCAATGCCAGCGGTTACTCGTCGGCCTGCATCGCCGGTAATGGTAATGGGCGACAGTCGACCCGATTTCAATCCGTTTACGGCCACATAAACCGAATCGTCAGTAGCAATGCCCTGCACGTCGTATTGCATCACGAGCACCCCGTCTGTATTGAGTGATGCCCGCACATTGGTGATGCGCACCTGGGCTGATGCAGTGAGGCCAATTAAGATCAGAAGAGGCAGAAGAAGATGACGCATGAGGATATTGGTTAATGGGTCTGGCGTGTAAATCTTACTGGGCGGCTCCGCTGATAGAAGGATAATTGCCCACTAAAATGCCATTATCAACGACTATTGGCGAAGCCCAAAAAGGACCATTTTGAGACTTATTAAGTTTGACTACTTTTCCATTTAATTCGATTCCGTAGAAAGCACTTTTATTCTGGGCAGTTCCTATACCCGTATAATCAGCAAAGCCAAAGTAAATTGTACCATCATAAATAACGGGACTTGAACTAACAAAAGCATTTGATGCAACGGCCTTCGATGCGTCATCGAAGGTGGCGAATAGCGTACCGTCGCCCTGATTAAATAAATACAGCTTTCGATCATCGGACCCAACAACAACTAAATTATTTGAAATGGATGGGCTGGAAAAAAAAGCATCGCCAGCCGCTACTTTTGACTTCCACTTCAGTGAACCCGTTGCATCCGCATTTACCGCATACAGGTAATTGTCGCGACTACCCACATAAACAACTCCATTTACAACCTTCGGACTGGAAGCCACTGCCCCGCCGGTGGTATATTTCCACTTTATCGTGCCAGCGCTCAGATTGATAGCGTACAGATTTTTATCATCAGTGGCCCCTTTTGTGTCGCCACCGCCCACATAAACCACATCGCTCACAATCGTTGGACTCGACCGGACCTGGCCCGTTGTCGGAAAAGCCCATTTATACGTACCATCCGTCGCATTGAAAGCATACACGTTATTGTCATCGCTACCGACGACAACCAATCCGCCGGAAACCGCCGGAGATGACCGTATCGATCCTACCGTTTTACTGCCTTCGCCTATTTTTGCTCCGGTTGTCGCATCAATCAGATAAAGCTTTCCGGCAGAATCTCCGATATATAAGATATTCCCCACTACCGTCGGACTTGACTGAATATCGCCCGTAGTCGAAAAAGGCTGTGCCCAGGCATTTGTCCCATCGCTGGCATTAAGCGCGAATACCTTTCTGGAAGACCGGACAGCTACATAAACCCGACCGTTAGCAAAGGCCGGGCTCGACACGATGGGATCACTACCCGTCGTGCTGGCAGAAAGTTGCCGACTCCAGTACTGAGTCCCTCCTCCTCCAAAAGCATATATGGTTCCATTATCATTACCGGCATAAATAACAACACCTGGCAATGTAGTAGTGGTAGCAGTCAGGGTTTTGAATGTGCTTATAGTGCCCAGCGCTAATTTTTCTGTACCCAGAACATTGTTCACTTGCTGGGTAACACCAAAGGCTCTATAATAATAGGTTGTATTCGGCTCTAAGGGAGTGGCGTAGTTGACGGGATCAGTAGCCTTATCGGTAGTCGTAAATGTGTACTCCCTGAGCGCTGGGCCTGTCTCCTGAATAAACATGATTTTGTCGGAACCAGGATCAGGAGTTGCGTTCCTGGAATAACAAACCCCAACCCGGTATAATGGGGATGTGAATGATTTTAACGTCATCCTGAGTACAGCACTGGTACTGCCTACGGATGAGGCCGCACCGGTTTCTACCACAGGAGCCACGGCCGGTGGTGTGGCGATGGTGAAGCTTTTTGGCAGGCCATATTGTGGATCAGTCTTGTCGGTCTTACAATAGGCCCAAACGGTGTAAACGCCCCCCGCCGTCAGTCCGGTTTGCACAGCCGTATAGGCCGTAGCCAGAGTTGCCGTGCCGGATAGTGGCCTGGCATTATCATCGACGGTGGGCAACGGTTTGGTGTTGGAATAACAATAACCAAACTCCGTAATCGTCATGCTTTTCCCCAAACTCGTAAAGCGAAGGCCAAGCGTAGCTTTATCGGTAGCGATATTGGCGGGATCGAGCGTTTCGAGTTGGGGGGGCACCTGTTGATCGACCGTAGCTGGTTGGGTGATTTCAACCCGGTCCTTACATAGGTTCGTTAAAACCACTTTTATCGCATACGTGCCAATAGCAGTATAGGAATGGGTAACGGTCTCGCCCGTTTGAGCGGCACTATTATCGCCAAAATCCCAGGTAGCCGTTGTAACATCCCCTATTTTACCAGCCAAACTCGCCATAATGGTAAGTTGATTGGCTTGCACCTGAATAGCAGCCGATGGCTTAACACAAGGCGAATCAAACAGCATCTTATCAAGATTCCATTGGCAACCCGTCAATAATAGCAATCCCACTAGGCAGATATAGGCATTTCGTCTCATGGCGTAGAACAAGGTATCAGGCAGAACATACAAATCAATATATTTAAATATACTCCTTAAGTTACTGATTCGTAGTTGGATAGCGAAATTAGGGAGTTAAATGATACACCCCTTTACCTTTCGATAAAAACAATTGAAATAACGACCGCTTACTCGAAATCCTTAAAACAGTTTGGGTGAAGAATAGCTATTTTTGATAAATCGCGTCCTCTAAAGTTGTCGATTGATGCATTATGCGCCTATTTTTCACCTTCTTAATTGCCTGTTTTACCTGGTCATTCTCCATAACCGGTCAAACTCTTCATGCCCTTATTATAGCCGATACCAAGGATAGTTTTATCGGTACAGGATGCGTTACAGACATTCGTACCATGCAGGAGCAGATCAACACAATTGGCACGTCCATTAATTACCCTGTCCAGTTGACGGTTTTGCAGGACGACCAGTTTAGCCACACTGCGCTGATGGCTTATATCGAGTCTCTGATACTAAACCCCAACGATGTCCTGCTGACCTATTATACAGGTCACGGCTATACAACTACCGACCGCCTAAGCAACTGGCCGCTGCTAAAAATGAGCGGCCCGACTATAGCACTCGACCAACTTCATGCCCAATTGAGTAAAAAAGGAGCCCGTTTCTGCCTGACCATCGGCGACTGTTGTAATAACATTGCCAGGCCCCGATCTGTAACGGTCAGGAATCTGGTCGTCGAAGATAAAAAAACGGTAGCGACGCAATATGCCGCGCTGTTCAGGCAGGCACGGGGCGATGTTCTGGTGGCCAGTTGTAGCCGGGGGGAGTGCTCTTATGCCGATGCTGCGGAGGGTAGCTATTATACCCGAGCCTTCAAAACCGCCCTTGACTGCGCCGTACATTATAATAATACCGTGAACTGGCGGGAGGTACTGGCCGATGCCCAAAACCGAGTCATGACATTTATTGGCCCGCGTGGCCGACAAACGCCACTCTATCAACTCAATCTGCTGGATGAAGAACCGGTTACCACTGTGCTGGCTTCGTTTTCCGGCGTACCCAATACTGAAACTCCCCAAACAGATCGGGCGACAAGCTATTCAGCTGCATTGCCTGCCAAACCGTCTGCGGCAACACTACCAACGGGTTTGCCCGTGCAACCTCCTCCGCTGGCGATTGATGTCATCAACCGCTACCTAAATGATCTGGCCGACGAGCAGGTGCCAACAGCCACCCGGCTTAAGCGCATGCGTGAGGCCGACCAGTTTTTTGATCCGAAGGCGCGCGTATCCATTTATGTTGACCAGACGCTTGTAGAGGTGCAACCCATTGGACAGGTAATTGAACGACTGTGCCTTAATGCGGCCCGAATAAGGATGATTAATCTGATTGAGAACCGCTCTCAGCGTACGCCCGATGCCAGCCATTACGCCGTGATTACTATTCAGGAAATCTGGGAATAAGACAAACTCCACTAACATGCGATTTAGCGTTTTCCTGTTACTTTATATAACCCTGTTGGCTGGTGGCTTTACCAGTCAGGCACAGGTAC
>JANXVQ010000425.1 GCA_025351545.1 Spirosoma sp. | reverse complement strand
CTGTTTTAGAGCCTGAAATCGTATGAACCCTTAATTGATCAATACCTTAAGCATCTTTGTTGTCGCCCCATCAACCGAGTTCACTTTCAAATAATACGTGCCGGGTGCTAATACTGTTTTGGCATTAATAGTGAGCCTTTTCGGATCTTCTCCCTGATTTGTGCTAACGGGTATCTCAAGACCCGAGAGCGTATAGAGCTTAACAGTAACTAAGCATGAACCTTGCCCGGAAAGTGTGAAACTACCCTGGCTCGGATTGGGAAATATGGCTAGTTGCCCCTCCTGTTCGCCACCAGTAGTCAAAACAGCGATGATTTTTGAGAAATCAACGCCACCACCAATGTCCCGTTGCTTCAAGCGGTAATAATATCGTTGCTCGGATAACACATTCACGTCCGTAAACGTATAAACAGACTGCGATTGAGTACTGTTGTTACCTTCCAAAAAGCCAATACTTTCAAAGCTTTGTGCATTCGTACTTTTTTGAATGTCAAAGCCCTGATTTGTCTCCTCCCACGCCGTAATCCAATTTAATATAACGGCATTGTTGCTTGACTTACCGGTAAACGAGACAAGATTGACAGGCAGCGGAGACGTTCCATTCAGCGTGACATTATCGACTCTAAATGTTCCGGTGGTACCGCTGGCAGGCCCGGCACCTAAATCTGCACGCTGTGTACCATACGGATAAAGCCGGAACGTCAACGTAGTACCTGAGGGAACCGAAAAATCAGAAAAATCCCAGCTAGTAGTTGCTGCCGTTGTAGTTGTGACCGGTGCTGCCCCCCAGCTGGTTGATGTGGAAAACCCATCGGTACTATACCGCACTTCTAACTGGTTTGGAGCAGAAGCACTACCTCTTCGAATAAAGCTAAGTGAGGCTACATTTAGTTGAGCACCCGCATTAGCCGTTACAGAAAACTCAATATAGGAGACATTGTTAATACTGGCCGTATTATTTAATGTTTCTGAATTAAATGCATTAGCCGTACTTGTACACGTCACTCCTGTACTTCTCGACAATGGAGTACCCGTTGCATTGGCTGACATGGTTGGTGTGTTACCCTGGGTTGGGCAGGCGCCGGCACCGCTAAAGGTGTTCGTGTAAATCTGCCCAAAACTGAAGGTTGGCATGACTGCAACAATCCAAACAAGAAAAAATGTATCGTAGAGGTTTTTTTTCATTGATCATATTCATTTATTTCAAATGCAATATGTACCAATATCATGGCATTAAGTACAACAAAATAAAACTACTTTCATCTGTTCATAAACTTAACCATAAAATTTACCAACGAATGCCTTCCACTAATTACCTGTTTTATAGCCTCAAGCGCATTAGTACCCCATTAAATCTAAGTCGGCTGTTTCGATAATCTCAACCCGCTTGCCCATCTTTTTCTGAATAATTTTAAAGTGGTGTTCATCTTCCGGGCAGATCAATGAAATTGCCTCTCCTTCAGCTTCAGCCCGGCCGGTTCGACCAATTCGGTGAATGTAATCTTTGGGTGAACGGGGTAACTCAAAATTGATGACGTGAGGCAAGAGTTGAATATCAATTCCGCGGGAAATCAAATCGGTAGCAACGAGTACGATCAACTTTCCTGCTTTGAATTTAGTGAGCGCGTCCATTCGGGCACCCTGCGTTTTTCCACTGTGTATGGCGGCCGCCTGTATACCGTTTTTGTTCAACTTGATAGCCACATTATCCGCTGTTCGGGTAGAGGAAACAAATACCAATACCTGTTTCATATGGCCCGACTTGATTATGTAGCGGAGTAAAGGTCCTTTGCGCTCAGGATCAACACGATATGCAATCTGTTTAATCAAATCCAGGTTTTGCTCTTCTTCAACAACCTCAATTTTTACCGGGTTGCGCAGTAAGGCTGTATTTATATCCTGAATGGCGTCTCCAAGGGTTGCTGAGAACAAAATTGTCTGGCGGTTTCGGGGTAACCGGTCGAAAATTTGCTCCATTTCCTCCTCAAAACCCAGGTCCAGCATTTTGTCGGCTTCGTCGAGAACAAGAATATCAACATCCGAAAGTTGCAGCGCATTAGCCGACATCAGGTCGAGTAACCGGCCGGGCGTGGCCACAACAATTTCGACATTCTGCAAGGCCATCATCTGCGGATTAATAGAGACTCCGCCATACACCGCCAATGTTTTTACCTGCCGGGGAAGATTCGCGCCAAACAGTTGAAAAACCTCCGCAATCTGAACGGCTAGTTCGCGGGTTGGCGCCAGTACAAGCGCTTTTACATACCTGTTTTGCCCGACGGTTTTCCGCTGAAACATCTCCAGAATCGGAAGCACGAAACTGGCAGTTTTACCCGAACCTGTTTTAGCAATACCCAAAATATCCCGGCCCTGCAAAATGGCGGGAATAGCCTCTTCCTGAATAGGATATGGCTTTGTATAACTTTGCGCCAGTACTGCTTTTATAAGCGGTTTTGACAAACCGAGCGATGAAAAAGGCATATAAACTAATTTGTAAATGACCGAGCGATAAAGTGTCGGACACGTTTTAAAAACAACCCGCTATTTTCGCCGTGGGTTTAGGAGTAGACATTGGGCTGACGTTGCCCCGATCTATCTTCTTAATCTCTTTTTTTCTTGCCGCCAACCCGCTTAATCGGTCTGCCGTATTTCAGCATTTTCTCGGCAGCGTGGTCGCGCCGAACGTTTACTTTTTTATTCTTATCACTTTTTTCGTGAAAGGCAGGGCCAACATCTTCGCGTTTGGGTATCTTAACCTCAGCGCTTTTCATGTATACCTTAGGCTTCTCGTCCTCGGTCAGTTCGTCCGAAATAACAAGATTTTCGGGTAAAGAAAGTAACGGAATCGGCTGGTTCATCAGTTGCTCAATGGCCGTTTGCTGCTCCTTTGCATTCTCCGTAATAAACGAAACGGCTATGCCTGTTTTATCGGCGCGGCCTGTTCGTCCAATCCGGTGAATATAGTTCTCAGGCACGTCGGGCAGATCGAAATTGACCACGTGCGATACGTCGGCCACATCAATACCTCTGGCTATAATATCGGTGGCAATCAGAATACGATACGTACCAGCCTTGAATTTATTAACAGCCTCAAAGCGTTGATTCTGGGCTTTATTTGAGTGAATGACGCCAATCTGGTCAGGAAATCCGGCTTCCAACTCTTCATACAATTGATCAGCCAAGTGCTTCGTCGCGGCAAATACCAACACTTTAGTCATGGCTGAATTTTGGTTCAGCAAGAGCGTTAGTAAATTTATTTTCGTGTAAAAATTAGGAACCAGATAAGCAGTCTGCTCAATATTTTCCAGCGGAGTGCCCGTGGGGGCAGCTTCTACCCGAACCGGCTTGTTAAAATACGCATTAACCAGTTTATCGACATCGTCGGTACGGGTGGCCGAAAACAGTAGATTTTGGCGTTTAGGAGGCAACAAATCCAGAATAATTTTCAGTTGGGTCCGAAACCCAAGATCCAGCATTTCGTCGAATTCGTCAATGACGAGTTTCTTGATCGCTTTCGTTTTTAAGGCCCCATTCAATAGCAAATCCGACAGTCGGCCGGGGGTGGCAACCAGAATATCCAAACCCTGTTGTACCTCCGCCATTTGCTTCTTCATATTCACGCCACCATACACACCCACTACAGTCAGGCTCATGTAGGTAGTCAGTTTTTTAACCGACTCAGCTACCTGCACGACCAATTCACGTGTAGGAACGATGATTAACAATTGGGGAAGTTTATCTTTCGACGACTGAAATTGCCGAAGACTGGGTAATAGATAGGCAAATGTTTTACCCGTTCCCGTTTGCGCGATGCCGCACACATCCTGACCGGACATAACAACCGAGAATACCTTTTGCTGAATGGTGGTTGGGGTTGTATAACCCAGATCAGCCAGGGCATTCAGAAGTGGTTTATTCAGATTCAGTTCGTCGAAAGTCATAGTCATATCAGTCAAATAGACTACGAAGATAGGCTTAATCCCTGAGCCCACCACGCCACACCCCCTAGTCTTGCTTGACTTAGGGGGCTATGACTGACCTCATATGAGGGACATTCCACCGCGAGTACAGTTTATTTTCGGTTACTTTTACAGTATGATAACCCCGCAGCAGCAAACACAAATTCTGGCAAGCCTGGGCATTTCGGTATTAAACCCGATGCAGGAAGCCGCTCAAAAAGCAATTGGTCAGGATAACGATACTTTTTTAATAGCGCCCACCGGTTCCGGGAAAACCGTAGGCTTTTTATTACCCATTCTTAGCCTGCTCAAGCCTGACAAGACAAGTGTGCAATGCCTTATTCTGGCCCCTTCCCGTGAGCTGGCGATGCAGATTGAACAGGTTTGGAAAAAAATGTCAACAGGCTACAAAGCAAATGTGTGCTATGGGGGGCATCCGGTAGAAACCGAAATCAAAAATCTGAGTAATCCGCCTGCCGTTCTTATTGGCACACCCGGCCGAATTGCCGACCATATTACCAGACGGAGTTTCTCGCTGGAAGGCATTCATACACTGGTTCTGGACGAATTCGATAAGTCGCTGGCGCTTGGGTTTCATGATGAGATGGACTTTATTATCAGTGGTCTGCGCAACCTCCGAAAACGAGTGCTGGTTTCGGCTACGTCGGGCATTAGCATTCCCGATTTTATTCGACTCAAATCGCCAACGAAGCTAACGTTTACGGCCGAAGACGATGGCCAGTCGGGGTTAACGACAGAGGTGGTTTATTCAGAATCAAAGGACAAAATCGACACCTTATTTGAGTTGCTTTGCACCCTCAATTCGGACTCCGCATTGATTTTCTGCAACCATCGGGATGCCGCCGAACGCACCAGCGAATTGTTGAACGAACGGGGTATCCATTCGTTAGTGTATCATGGCGGCATGGAACAGGCCGACCGCGAACGGGCGCTCATTCAATTCCGGAACGGCAGCACCCGGTATCTGGTCACGACCGATTTGGCCGCTCGCGGGCTGGATATTCCCGAAATGAAATACGTTATCCATTATCATTTGCCGTTGCAGGAGCATGAGTTTACGCATCGAAACGGACGGACGGCCCGGATGCACGCGTCGGGAACGGCCTATGTCATTCTATCGCAGGACGAGATTCGCCCGGCTTATCTGGATACGTCACTTGAGGAATTGTTTCTGGCCAACAAAAAACAGAGCGCTGAACTGCAATTACCCAAACCACCCGACTTTGTAACACTTTACATCAGCGGTGGCAAGAAAAACAAACTCAACAAGGTCGATATCGTTGGCTTTTTCTCCCAGAAAGGAAATCTCGACAAAGGTGATTTGGGTCTTATCGAAGTGAAAGATTTCATTTCATTTGCGGCTGTAAAACAAGAGAAAGTCCCGGCACTTCTGGCGAAGATCAGTCAGGAGAAGATGAAAGGAAAGAAGTACAAGATTGAAGTAGCGAGGTAGGTAAGGAAGCCAATTTCCATAGAGTCAACAAAACGAACTATACCGCTTTTTTCACTACCTGTTTACCCAAGTCAACTTATTACCAAGTCTTGCTGGATGCTCCCCTGCATTTGGGTAGATTATATTATGCTTTTCCACTTTCCAGCTTTATTTGAACCAGTAAATTATGTACAATATGTTCATTGGCCTGCCTACTAAGTATTACCGCTGTTGTTATTGATATAAACCAGCCTCTTACGGTTATGGGTCCTTTAAAACTTATCTCGTTAAATTCGTACCTGTCCGCAATTGGCGTTATTCAGCCTTCACACCCTTGTTCCGGGTGTCTGTCCGGCACCGGTCCGACAAATGGCAGGTCCGATTAGTTTGCTTTATGCCGAGTTGTTATGATCTCGAACTCTATGGAAGTGGAGCGAAAGGAAGTATGCTATCAGATCTGATAAGGCGCATCCTGCCCCAGTGAACTGACGAATTAATCCACGCCAACGGGAACAAGTAGTGCTTTAACCCATTGAATAAGAGCTGTATTTGACTTTGCAACTAGCGTAGTGTGTACTAGTTTTTCAGTGGAACAGACATCTAACAGCTTGGAAGCTTCAGCCCGATTGACTGTGTGAGCCAGTGGCTCGCTATGGAGAACCTCATCGTGAAATGTTCTGTTAGCTTGCTGAAAACGCTTTGGCACCAACGTATCAACTGCGTTCAAGTCAACCGTGTAATAGCGCCAGTAATTCTTTCGGCCTGTGAAGAAATAAATCTTCTGATACTCCTCCGAAGAGCCGACAACAATTATGCGCTCACATCGGCGGATAGCGTCCTGAACAGCTTTTCTAACAAAGTGGATATTAGTGCTGGCAAATGGCAGTTGTCTCATGGCAGTAAATAATTCAGACTATCAGGCCTTCGATGGAAGTAGTATAGCCAAAAAAGATAGTAGTTGTGGCTTTGGGCATTTGGACTTGCTTAAACCGTTGGTCTGAAGCAAAGATTATCTCTTTTAACTTTGCCTGCTATTTAATCTGCCTGAAAGCCTGAATTGCTATGCTAAATCGCCAATTTTGTCTGCTGAACAGGCATTCAACTTCATAGCTTTTCCAAGTTAAAGAATATTTATAGACAGCATTCCTTTCAAAAGTAAACTTAACAGTAACGACTTACCATTAAACTGTTAAAGGAATTGACATAATTTCTTAACTGACTACAGCAACACGTAGGAATAGGTCTGAGCCAAGTATATTTAGCTCATCATTAAACACTAATACCTCCTCGCTGGAGCCATAGGTATATTGATCGAAGAATTTACGAATTTTCCTCCAGGTTGATGTAGAAGAGGATAACCGGACCTGTTATAGAGGAGCCTCTAATAATAATGAGTGCATCGGTGCTGAATCACGCAGAGTGCGTAAGAGCTATTGATTGGGGTATCTCAAATCTTGCCACAAAATATACGGTGTCCTTTTAGCTTGACTTTAGCCTTTATTTTTTCGCATAACCATAACCCTTGCCTTGCGTCATAAAATAAGTTGATAACTCGTTTTGCAACCACAATAAAAAAGCACTTACGGGATTTCCGTAAGTGCTTGATTATCAATGAGCCAGTGGAGGGATTCGAACCCCCGACGCGCGTGAGCATCCTGATTACAAATCATAATCATACCACATTGTATATTATTCCTCTTAACATTACTGCTCTTATTATATATTGATTATCAGCTAATTAAATCGTATACCCTTACCGTTCTTTATTGCTATCGTGCGTTAATTCTGTACATTTGCATTGTACATCACATTGCACAAGCCTCCAATGTACAATGTGTTTC
>JANXVQ010000422.1 GCA_025351545.1 Spirosoma sp. | reverse complement strand
ACCGGAGTTCAGCCGTGCATAACGTCGCTATCCTGAGCGATGCTGCTCCATCCTATGCTCCTGCTGGGCAAACGCTGATTTCGGTCAGTACACAGAGCCTGGTTATGTTAAACGAAGCCGAACTAACGAAACAGATTCGAGCAGAACTCAGCGACTGGTTTGGCGAAGCGGTGCAACAATGGCGGCATCTACGAACGTATCACATACCTCACGCATTACCCGCTTATAATCCTGAGCAAGCCGGAAATGATGCGATCCGACAGCCGCTTCAACTAACGAACACCTTGTATCAATGTGGCGACCAAACGACCTATCCGTCTCTCAACGCGGCTATGCAAACGGGCCGGGAGGTGGCCGAAATGATTAGTAGAGGCTAATAAAGTTGGTTCAGTTAAAAAAAGTGGGGGCAGTTTCTCAAAACTGCCCCCACTTTTTTTAACTGAATCTCGCTTTGTTTACACAAACCAACTTTATTATTGTTTGGTATAAAACGGGTCCAGAAAGAGATATCGCCCCCGGTTTTTTTCTGTTTCAAGGTGTGTGTTTACGTCGATCTGCATAAACTGAACACTGTTGCCACTGTTAGCCGCTGGCCATTTTGGCAAACCCGAACCATTTGGATTTGCCGTTTTTATAAAATTCGCAAAGTAATTTTGCATCACCTCCGACACTTTATAATCATCTGGTGTCCAGGTGTATGTCTTGTTTGTTGCCAGATTCCCCATGGCGTATTCAATTTCGGCCGAGTGTACGGCTCCACGAGCGGGCGCGATCTTAACCGCCGTCGCATCCGTTGACTTCACGACGCCACCCGCCAGACCGGGGGTTGCATTGCCCATTTCGGGGGTCATTGCCGGACGTGGGCGGGAATAGTAATACCGATATACGGGTTTGCCACCGCCCGTTTTGCTCTGCATATCAGCCCATTTCCAGGTGCTGTAGGCCAGAAAACGGTCGCTGGCCAATGCCGTAGCTGATTGCAGAATTTCCTCTTCTGTCGAACCAGGATACAATTTCAACACCTCATCGGCACGTTCGTTGTACAGTTTTTTAACAGCGTTAGTATAGTTCTCGGGCGTTGGCGTTTCCTTTCCCAAAACAGCCCGATAGTTCATTTCTTCCGAATTCCAGCCGACTAGTAAAGGTACATGAGCCTGTTCGCCAGCGGCAAAAATTCCCATGGGAGACTTCGGAAAGAAATAGCCGTCAATAGTTGCATTGAACCGGGGACCACCGGGTTTGGATGCGGCTTCGAGTAATTGTTCAGACGACAATGCGCGTAATTCAGTCAGCGAATTCGCCCCGGCTCCTGTTGCAAACTTACTACCGGTTTCTTCACCTAACGCAAGCGTGGTGGGAGGCAACCCGCCGAGCAAAGAACCACTTTCGCCAATAGCGCCGGCAATTAACCCTTTCGACAACGGAGACACCATCAGGCCACTCACCGCAATCGACCCGGCAGACTCGCCAGCAATAGTCACCCGTTTGGGGTCACCGCCAAAAGCCGCAATATTTTGCTGTACCCAGCGGAGCGCTGCAGCCATATCTAAGTAGGCATAATTTCCCGACGAGTGATTCGGGGATTCCTTGGTTAGATCGGGGTGCGACAGAAAGCCAAATACACCGAGTCTATAATTCACCGTTAGGGCCACAATACCTTTTTTCGACATACTTTCCCCATCATAACGACCTTCTGAGCCATCACCTGCCATAAAACCACCGCCATAAAAATACACCAACACCGGAAGTTTTTCATTGGCCGACTTGGCTGGTGTCCAGACGTTTAGGTAAAGGCAATCTTCACTCATACCATCGGAGTGAAAACCCATATCGCCAAAAATAGGCCGCTGCATAGCACGGGGACCAAACTTTTCGGCTTTCCGTACACCCTGCCAATTCCTGACGGGTTGAGGCTCCTTCCAGCGTAAGTCGCCCACGGGTGGCTGACCAAATGGAATGCCCTTAAACGAGTGAATTCCACTTGGCTCTACAACCCCTTCAACAATACCGTTGGCGGTCTTGACCTGTGGAGCCGTAGGTGTCTTATTCGACTGAGCAATGGTCATATGGGCCACCGGAACAGTCAATAGCAACAGCATTAAAAAGGTTTTCATGACATTTGGTTTAATGTAAGGGAAGAGACGTTTCGAAACGATTGCCCAAGGCAGATTGATTTGTATCCGGATAATCGCTTATTGTCTCATTTTAGAACAATAATAAAAAACTAAACTGAGACCACCCAATTTTTTGTTACTTGCGGTTTAAATTTAATAAGCATGCCTCATCAATTAGCTCCAGAAGAGGTAAGTCCCGACGGAGTCGATTTCTTACCGGGCCTTGCGCTAGACTTCGTTGTTTTTGGATTTCATCAGAATCAGCTAAAAATTCTCTTGCTGGAATATTGGAATACTGGCCTGTTTGCCTTGCCGGGTGGTTTTATCCGACGAGACGAAAATTTGAACGACGCTGCCCGACGTGTATTGGCCGAAAGAACAAACCTGAGTGATATCTATCTTGAGCAGTTTTATATTTTTGGCGACCTTGCCCGGCATGACACAACCCCGTTACGGGCCATAATGGAGGCTAAAGGCCTGGCTCCTACCAAGGGTCATTGGCTCCTGAATCGCTTTGTTTCGGTTGGCTACTATGCCCTGATTGACTTCACAAAGGCAGTGCCTATTCCCGATTTACTATCGGATACGTGTGATTGGTATGAGTTATCTGCGCTTCCCACGCTTATGCTGGATCACCGGGATATTGTTCAAAAAGCTCTGGAGACCCTACGAGCCGACCTGGATCGAAAACTAATTGGTTTTAATCGGTGGGCGGCTCCGCTCCTGTCCGAAACTTTTACAATGACCGATCTGCAAAGCCTTTACGAAACAATTCTGGGCCAAAAACTGCGTCGGTCAAGTTTCCAACGGAAGATACTCAGTATGGATATTCTCGAAAGGCTCGATAAAAAATATACTGGTGGTGCTCATAAAGCGCCCTATTTGTATCGGTTCATTTTAGAAAATAAGCTACACTAACAGGCCTGTCACTTATAAATCCACAAGCTACTTTGCTGACTTTTTCATGCGTGAGAATGCGTTCCTCCGATATTGTTTACTGTTGTTAATTGTCCTGCCGATTGGTTTCCTGTGGCTTTATCCACAAGTATTAAGGTGTATGCTTGTTAGTAGGTCGGCGGATTTTCGGTTGTTAACGGGGGCCGATGCCGTCTACGTAAGCCATACAGCCACTATAAAACAGCAAACGCAACTCCGCCGGCATACGGCAACTGCCATCGACCGCATCCGGCGGTTCTGGGGCGGGCGATGTGGGCAGGCTATCCTGATTTACTGTCCAACGCAAGCCGATTATCAGCAATATTGCGCGGGGGGCGAGGGCGCCGGATGCAGCGTAGGAACGCCCTGGGGCACCTCATACCTGGTTCTGGGACCAGATGGCAACAATGCAGACGTGATTGCTCATGAGCTATGTCACGACGAACTATTTACCCGATTGGGCTGGTGGCGCGTTAAACGCCAGATTCCGCAGTGGTTCAACGAAGGCCTGGCCCTAATGGTGGACTACCGATTCAGCAACCCATCTGCATGGGAACAGCCAGATAGTTCACTGCGAAACATACCTTTCACCAGGGAAAAAACGATTATTCCATTTCCTCAACGCCCGATGCTAAAACTTGTCGATCTGGAAACCACCCGCGACTTTTTCGGGGGCGACTACATACACACCATGCTGGCTTACCAAACGGCGACCGAAGAAGTGGCACGCTGGTTATCCGTGGCAGGCCGGGCGGGCGTTCCGGAATTAACTAATGCTCTTACAAATGGCGACGGGTTTAGCGAAACTTACCGGCGACTGGAACAGGATAAACGCCGTAGTAAGCGGTGAAACTGACTTATTATTTCGTACCGGCGTCTACTTTTAAAGCCTGTCAGACCGCTGCCCGTCGGCAAACAGGACACCTTTTGTATAAGCTACATCAGCCATTTCGGGCAACTTTACTGACTTGTGGATAAGTACCACTCACGGTATGATTTTCGCGTTGCCTGTCGACGTGCCAACAAGTTTTCCATCAGGCGAGACCAAGCTGAGTATAGCAGCCCCGAAGTTAAAGCCATCAAAGCGGCTGGTTTTCAGAGCTGCCCGCGCATAATGACCGAATATTAAAGTCTCTTGGGCTCCAGCACCCATAAATCAGGCGTCCAACAATATTGACCGTTTCCTGTACTTCCAGCATGACAGTCAGCAACAGAGGAAACGTAATTATGCACGAAAATGGATGTTTGATTTGCGTCTAAAATTGTTATTAACGTGGTCCTCGTTGCTGGCGTTCGCCCCCGCCATTGGGCCGTTGTGGTTGAAATAGTTCCTGACCACGCGGCTGACTCTGCCCGCCCCTATTATTATCCGGCGTCTGCTGATAGCCAGCGCCATCACTACGTCCACCTTGCATCGGCTGTCCATTTACTGACCCTTGCCGTTCAGACCGATCAAAGGTTCGGCTGGGTTGCTGGGAAGGATTACCTTGAGGGCTGGGTGAGCTACCCGGTTGACTGTTGACATTGCCTTGTGGATACCCTTCCGATTGAGTATTACCCGGTGAATAATTACCGCGGCTGGACTCAAATCGATTAGACGGTGATGCATTGCTATTACCGGAATTTGGCACACTACTATTCCCACTTCGGTCTGCCGGGGTACTATTGTTGTAGTTCCCTCTGGTTGAGTTGCGATTATAATCCCGGCTTGGTGGGCTGGTATTACCGTCATAAGTCCGGCCTGGTGAATTGTTGCCGTTATAGTCTCGATTCGGCGTATTGCTGTTGTTATAATCTCTATTAGGCATAGTATTGCCATTATAATTGCCCCGACCGGAGAAATTGTTGCCATTGTAATTTGGTCGTGACGAATTATCGTATTGATCGTAACGACCACCGTAGTTTTGCCCGTAACCCGACGGCTGACCGGGTCGATAGAAACCTACCGAACCGTTACCAACCACCGAGCGCCCCGGCCGATCCATTGGGTCAATGCGATATACAGGAACGTTCTGGCGAGTTATCCGCTCAATATCTCCCCGTGGCGGCCCATAGACATAGGCACGGTTGTTTGAGCGATAAATGTTGTTAATGATGGTCGTATTCTGATAAATATTTACGACGTTAGGCCGTGCCACTCGATAGCTGTATAAGCTTGGGCTGGTGATATATATCTGCGGAACAAACGTCCAGTAAGGTGCCGGAATATTATTATTGACGTTAATATCAAAACCAGGACCAAGTGGTGCCCAGCCATAATAGCCGCCACCTGTCCGCCACGACACCCAGGCTGGCCCCCAGTCACTACCCGGAACCCACGCCCAACCAAATTGATTGTCGAAATACCAGCGACCGTAGTGGAACGGTGCCCAACCCCAGAGATAATCGGATACCCATGTATTCCCAAATTCGGTTACAACCCAATGGCCATCAGTAGCATAGGGCTGAAAGTCCTGCCCAACGTTGGGTAACCAGACCGAGCCATAATTTGGGCTTGGCACCCACTGTCCATAGGGAGATAGCTCGTTATAGAATGTTTGTATTGGCACACTAAGCCCTGGCTGAGCCACCGCTTTTTGAGAAAACATTGGTTCTAAAGCGAGTACCGCTAGTAGGCCAAGTACATTTATTGTTTTCAGGATATTCATGACGTTAGTCGTTTTCTGCTGCATATCGAAACGCTTCGAAGATTAGATTTACAATCGCCCCAAACGTTTAACGGACAACCAAACAAAGCTGGTCTATCTCAAAAAAAAGCAACGCCCGACTGATTTGTTTAGTCGGGCGTTGCTTTTTTGAGTCTGACTAATAGGCTACACTGGGCTTCAACCGGTGTAGCCTTGCCATTATTCTTCGTTGGTAATAAACATCTTCGGCTTAGGCGCTTCGATACCATCTTTACCAAACTGACGAGCAATATTTTCAAGCATGTAATAATAGGTAGCCCAATAATTTTCGCTCTTTGTCCAGACTCGTACATCATAGTCACGCGAGTTAGGATTCAGTTTTGTAATCAACACATCATGTTGGCGATCCTTAAGCGCAAAAGGACAAGCATCGACCACACGCATAATAGATGCTCTCGTATCATCTATATCGTTCTGACTGCCAACACCATACACCTGATCAACCCGAATAACACCTTTGGTACTGATATTTACAATAGCTGTTGTTGATAGCGGACCGTTAGGCAGAATAATCGTTTTGTTATCCAGCGTGACAAGTGTTGTGTCGAAAATACGGATAGCTTCTACGTTGCCCGTAAAACCCTGCGCCGTAATTAAATCGCCCACCCGGAATGGCTTAAAAATCAAGATTAGAATTCCCCCCGCAAAGTTCGCCAGGCTACCCTGAAGGGCAAAGCCGACAGCCAGACCAGCAGCGCCAATAATAGCAACAAAGGAAGTTGTTTGCACACCAAGTGTACTGGCAATGCTCAAGAGCAACAGCACTCGCA
>JANXVQ010000642.1 GCA_025351545.1 Spirosoma sp. | reverse complement strand
GAGCTTACGGCCACCATCGCCTACATGAATATGAAAAGGCTCATTTAGCAAATCGAACATAACAAAGAAGAATCGAAAACCAGCGTTAATAAATAACGTCGGCATTACGCTTCTACCAGTGTTGCTTTTCGAACGGCGGCTTCGATGTTCATAGCCAGTGCAGCTACTTCTTCCGATGTCCAGCTTGCCCGGATACCGAACGAAATCAATCGACCAATAACCGACTGTGCAATGGGAATGTCGAGGTTTTTATAGTCTTGTGGGGCACCGAGTTTTTCGATTGCTAACGGGGCAGCCGTCTTCATTTCTTTGATATGGTTCCACTGATTAATGAAGTGGTACATATTTGTGAACCAGTAGTTGAACCCGCCCACACCGGCCGCATTCATCTCAGCAACCGTGCGTTGGGCAGAATCGGTATCTGTCAGTAATAAATTCAGGAACGTTGCCGAATCCCCGTTCGCGTCGGGAATTTGTGCAAATGACACCCCCGGCACGTTCGCCAGTGCCGACATAAGTTGCGCTTTGTGGGCATTATTGCTCTTGATAATCTCCGGCACCCGACGCGTCTGAACTAAACCAATAGCCGCGTGAAGTTCGCTGATACGGTAGTTGAAACCCAGAACTGGATGTTGTTCCATGCCCCGGTTACTACCAACGTGGTCGTGGCCGTGATCAGAATAGGAATCAGCGTGTTTGTAGGCTGTTTCGTCGTTGGTGACCATGATACCGCCTTCGCACGCCGTGGCGATCTTAAAAAAGTCGAACGAATAGGCTCCGGTTTTGCCCCACAGCCCAGTCGAAACGCCTTTATAACTCGCGCCCATCGCCTGGCCGGCATCTTCGACAAGCACTAAATTATGCTCGTTCACAATGGCCATGATCGCATCCATATCGGCCATCTGACCGCACATATGCACTAAGCAGATGGCTTTGGTTTTAGGCGTAATGACCCGACGGATACCCGCTGCACTCAGGCAAAGTGTCTCGTCAATATCAGCGAAAACAGGTAAGGCACCCGCCATCAAAACCGCTTCGACCGTGGCGATGTAGGTGAATGGCGGCACAATAACCTCATCGCCCGCACCGATACCAGCAGCTGCCAATGCACATAAAACGGCGGTTGAACCGCTCGATACAGCATGAGCATATTTTGCACCAACCAAGTTGGCGACTTCAGCCTCGAACTCGCGGGCTTTGTAAATATTGTTGCGTTGCGCTTCGTGATTATACCGAAACAGGATACCAGTCTCAAGCACATCGTTAATTTCCTTGCGCTCGGCCGCTCCAAAAAATTCCATTCCTGGCATGACGTAAACCGTTTAGTAAGTCGCTTCAGAAATTATGTTTTAGAAGCGACTTTATTTTTTTACAAAAGTACGCCTTTTGTTTTGTAGAGACGCATACTTGCGTCTCTTATGCTACTTGCGTCTCTTATGCGTCAGCAAAAACCAGGCTTGAGAGGAGACACAAATATGCGTCTCTACATTCGTCAATAATGTACTCGCTTTTCCATTGCAACCCATTCCTGAAAAACCGCATCAGCTTCATCGCGCAGTAGTTGGTGCATTGGAATATGGCGTTGCTCGCGGGGTTTATCCATTTCTTCATAAATAAACTGGTCGTCAAAACCAGCTCCAGCGGCATCGGAGTGAAAGGCCCCGTAAACAATTCGGCTGGGACGCGCCCAATAAATAGCCCCTAAACACATAGGGCAGGGTTCGCAGGACGCATATAGCGTACAATCATCTAACTGAAACGTGCCCATATTTCGGCAGGCCTCCCGAATGGCCACCACTTCGGCGTGGGCTGTCGGGTCGTTTGTCGACGTAACCTGGTTACATCCACGCCCCACAATTTCGCCATTACGGACAATGACGCACCCAAATGGTCCACCTTGTCCGGTTGTCATACCTTCGCGGGCCAACCTGATAGCCTCACGCAGAAAATAATTATCCTGATTCGTCATTATTTATTATAGCTAGAGTTTTGTCTGGGCCAAGCTCCAGTTTGGCCTTTGATAACTAGAATGTAATAGGCCAAGCTGGAGCTTGGCCCAGACAAAACGGCCCATTGCTGACCGTTAAAGACTGGCTACATATCGTGTAACGGCCAACTGAGCGGCAGATCGG
>JANXVQ010000386.1 GCA_025351545.1 Spirosoma sp. | reverse complement strand
CACCACGACGCGGTTAAATAGTTTCTTCCAAGGTCTTCACTATGCCCACTGTGAGCAGTGAGTTTAGATTTTGAGCAACGGCATCGCTGAAGCCCGGCAATGTAGTGAGGTCGGCTTGCCAGAGCTTTACATCCGACAATACACTCTTTACAAAGGCTTGTACCGTCGCCGGAACACGGTCTTTTACGGTTTTCCAGTCGCCGTAAAAATACCCGGCTTTATCATCGCGAATGGGGTAGCTTATCTTGCCTCCACTTGCCAGAGCAATCTCACCAAAAAACTGCCCGTTTTCTTCCCGAACTACTTTCATGAAAAGCAGATAGGCTGCGAAACCGAGTGCCATGAGTTTGGGCACGGCATTGGTTTTTTCGTAGTAACGTTGAAGGGTAGCTACATTACGAGCCTGCATTTTAGTGGTTTGCTGAAGCGAAATATTGAGCAGTAAATGGTCGAGATGGGGGTTTCTAAACCGATCCAACACGTCGTTGGCAAACTGCGTAAGGGCTGTTTTATCCATTCCCGGAATACCATAATCGGGCACCGTCGGTACGATTTCAGTGAGCATCAACGATTCGACAAACTTGCTCATTGCTGGGTGAAGCATTTCATCCGCAACCGTTTCCAGACCCAATAAGTAGCCAAGCGGCATGGTGAGCGTGTGCGTACCATTCAGCACCCGAAGTTTGCGTTCCTTATAAAAGTTGATATCCTCATCAATAATAATCTGGGGCGTTGATGGGCCTGCGAATGACAGTGTCTGCCGAACGCGGTCATCGCCCTCAATGGCCCAGAGGTGATACGGTTCCGTGAAGGTGAGTAAATTATCTTCGTAGCCGGTTTCCGTCTGTAATGTTTGTTGGGCGGTATCGGTCGGGCGGGTAACAATTCGATCGACGAGCGAATTGCAGAACCGAACGTGGAACTTGAGCCACTTGGTAAATAACTTACCTAACTCATTGAATTGAGCTAACTTTTCAACGGCATCGCGAAGTTTCAGGCCGTTGTCGGTCACAAGCTCAGTTGGAATCACGATTAATCCCTTTGCTTTTGAGCCGCCGACGCTGCGGAATCGCTCATAGAGAAACGCCGTTAATTTGGCCGGAAATGACTGGGGAGGATTCTGAAAAATGCTTTCTTCGACGTAATTCAGACCAATTTCTGTCGTATTGGAAGTAATAATCTGGAGCTTTGGATTCCGGGCCAGCTTCAGTACTTCACCCCACTGGGTTTGTGCAGCAAGCACCCGACTGATTGCCGAAACAATCGTGTTCTCCGAAATCTCCTGTCCCTGCTGAATACCCCGAACGGCAACTGTATAGAGATTATCCTGATCCGAAAATTCATCTGTCTGACTATCCGTCGATTTCACAACGACGATAGAGCCCTCGAATCGCCCTTCATCATTAGCTTTTTGTATCAAATAATCGGGGAGGCCTCGCAAAAGGACACCCGTACCGAACTGTAGAATTCTTTCGGGAAAAACAGGAGCGGGATGGGTCGAACGGGTTAATTTGGTCATGGTTGGGCGTGCAGCAATCGGGTCTGTAGTCATCAGTCAGACAGGTTTACTATTAACTGAAATTTAAATTTTGTGTTGGGTTATTCATAATTCAGCAATAATACGAACTACATCGTTAACCATAACTTCTATTTTATCGAAAGCATGATTAGCGGTACATCTTTTGGGAAAAGATAAGAATTGTTGATTAGCTAGTGCCGCTTCCTAGCCTATAACAGACAGGTTTAGCTAAAAAATACGCCTGGGGTTTGGTTCTCTGGTTTGCCATATAACTGTGTTTTATTGATTGGCAATGAGGAGTAGGAAGCTACCGTTTCAATTTGCCGGAACTGTCGCCGTTTGCTACGGTTTCAACTTCAGCAACGGTGGCCAGGTTTACATCGCCGGGAATCGTGTGTTTCAAGGCCGAAGCAGCCGCACCAAACTCAACGGCTCGCTGTAGATTGTTGAACGTTAGCAAGCCGTAAATCAACCCGGCTATATACGCATCACCCGTGCCTATTCGGTCTGTAATGGGCTGAATATCGTAGACTCTTGACTTATAAACAGATTCGCCATCGAAGAGTTTGGCCGACAATTGGTTATGCGATGCGCTAACAGAATTTCGCTTTGTGTCGGTGATGTAGCGAATATTGGGGAATCGCTTTATCATAGCCCGACCTGCTTCCTGAAAGTTACTGCCAACAACGCCATAAAGTTCAGAGAATAGATTTTTGCTGCCTAAAACGAGTGTACAACCTTCGGTTAGGGCGGGCAGAATTTCCTGCGGGGTTCGACCATACTGCCACAAATTGCTGCGGTAAACGATATCGCCCGAAACCGGGATGCCGAGCCGGTTCGCGGTCTTTATGCCCGCCAGCAAACAGTCGGCGGCTCCCTGCGAGAGAGCGGGCGTAATGCCGGTCCAGTGAAACCACTGGACCGGTGTTCCGGTCGGCCCCTGTAAAATAGTTTCCCAATCAATATCGTCAGGGCGAATGCGCGAAAATGCCGAATCAACGCGGTCGTATATAATCTGGCTGGCCCGGCTTCCGGCACCCGTTTCCAGAAAATAAAGACCCAGTCGCCCGTCGCCGTAGCGAATGTGGTCTGTACTTACGTCATACTTACGCAGATAACCGGCAGCCGCCCGACCAAGGGCATGGTCGGGAAAGCGGGTGACGTGAGCCGCCTGTAAACCAAATTGCGCCAGTGATACGGCCACATTGGCTTCTGTGCCACCGAAGTGCATCGTTAAGCTGTCTGTCTGAGCAAATCGCCCAACGCCAGGTGGACTTAACCGAAGCATGACTTCGCCAAAAGTGATAATTTTCATACGTACACGGGAGATTCTAGTCTATAAGAAACTCGACAACGGTTGACGTTAAGTAAATGAATAATGTAAAATGAATAATCAGCCTGTTCTCATTATTTATTTTACATTGTTCATTTACTTAGTTTACGCCTTGCTGTCGGCAATATAATCGTTCAGTAACTCCTCTGTTCGTACCGGCTCTAGTTTTGGCAAGACCAAATGGATGATAACCAGGGCTATCAGATAGGAGCAACTCGCAATAATAAACATGGGCAGATAGCCAAAGGCCGATATGATGCGACCTGCCAGCAGCG
>JANXVQ010000373.1 GCA_025351545.1 Spirosoma sp. | reverse complement strand
GCTGCACGTATCGCCCGAAGCGGCTGTTGGTGGCAATCTGGCTCTGGTGCAAAACGGCGATCTTATTACCCTCGATGTGGAGAATCGTAGTCTGCATTTGCATGTTTCGGACGAAGAACTAGCCGGGCGACTGGTTCATTTTAAACCAATCGATTTGGGTTACGAGCGGGGCTATGTAAATCTCTACATTCGTCATGTGACTCAGGCTCATGAAGGTGCAGATTTTGACTTTTTGCGAGGTGGTTCAGGCAGTGAAGTCAAGCGGGATTCACACTAAAGGTGTCTTTCGTTTTGATCGTGCATACAAGAAGTTGGTTTTGGGGAAAACTATGTTTTAATGATTGATTTCAGAAACCAAACGGTACTTATCACGGGTGCAGGACAGGGAATTGGCTTTTCCATTGCTCGTTCTCTTGCCCAACAGGGAGCTACTATATTGCTCAATGATTATGATGAAATCTTAGCCCAAAAAGCCGCTGATACTATTGTGCAGGAGGGAGGTAAATGTCTAGCTCTCCCCGGCGATGCATCCGACGTTGCTTTTATCCAAAAAATGGTTGACGTGGCAGTTAGTACGTTTGGATCGCTGGATATTGCTATCGCCAATGCAGGCATCACCATATTCGGCGACATCTTCACCACTACACCCGATGCTTTTCAGAAAATTGTGGACGTCAATCTGCGGGGGAGTTTTTTTCTGGCCCAGATTGCCGCCCGGCAAATGCGGGAGCAGGGGCGGGGGGGGAGTGTGCTGTTTATGTCGTCGGTAGTGGGGCATCAGGCGCATCCGGGATTGCCCGTTTACAGTATGACCAAAGCCGGGCTGGAGATGTTAGCGAAACAGTTGGTCATTGATTTTTCACCCCTTGGTATCACCGTCAACGCCATTGCGCCGGGGGCAACCCTCACCGAACGTACCCTGGACGATCCGACGTATATTCCCATCTGGTCACGCATTACGCCGATGGGTCGACCGGCTACGGTAGAGGACATTGCCAATGCCGCGTTATTTTTGGTTTCGCCCGCGTCGCGGCACATCACGGGTCAAAGTCTGGTTGTAGATGGTGGCTGGACGAGTATAAGTCCTCCGCCGGTATAAAGTGGACGTCAGCCAGTCGGCCAGAGGCCGGTTTATAAACGGCACGAACGAGACGTTCGCGCCATCGCGGTATTAAACAAATTTAAGCTAGATAAATTTTCAAGTTAATGGCCTGATTACAAACCTATAAGGTTTCAAAAACCTTATAGGTTTACTCATTCAAATTAATTGTTGCCAATAATCGTATTGCATATACCGCGCTGTTTCGTCGGCTACGGGTTTGCCGAGTAGTTTGCTGACGACGTAAAGCGACATGTCAATGCCTGCCGAAATACCGGCTGACGTGATAATTTTGCCGTTGTCAACGTAGCGTTCGTTTGGCAAAACGGTTGTTTGCGGAGCCATCTGAGCAAGACTATCGGCCGCTAAATAGTGGGTCGTGGCCGACAGGTTTTCCAGTAATCCCGCTTTTGCCAACAGCAAAGCACCCGTACAAACGGAAAGTACTAATTCGGCTGTCTCCGCTGACCGACGAATCCAATTCAGCACATCAGGATTATTCATTTCGCGCCGGGAGCCATAAGGTGTGCCATCGGCATGAAACCCTCCTCCGCCGGGTATAATAATAATGTCGGCTTTCGGGTGATCGTTGAGTAAATAAGTTGGGTTGACACACAGACCGTTGCGAGCGTAGATAGGGCCACTTTCGGCAACGGTAAATACCTGAAATGGAGGTGGGAAATCTGGCCCTGCCTGCTTCCCTGCAACGCCAAAGACTTCGAAGGGTCCGGCAAAATCTAAAACCTCAATTTCGTTGAAAAGCAGAATGGCGACGGTACGCATGATGGATTTTGGCTAAGCAACTGATAGGTGGAGCGATTATGCAAATGACTTTGTCTCAGTTGTTTATGGCATAATCAGGGAAAATTCAACCACAGAGGCACAAAGAGCACAGACCGGGCCGCCGGTACGGTTTTAAATCAGCAATTAGCGCTCGGTGTTTTCTGTGCCTCTGAGGTTAAAATTTAAATTTAATTCCCTTCAGTAACTAAATCACTTTCTTCCCAGTGTAATTAGAATTACACCTACGAGAGCAACGATGGCACCGATGAAGGACTGGCTTGAAAAGATTTCACCGGCAAACATAGTGCCCAGCAACATAGCCACAACGGGATTCATAAAAGCATAGGTCGATAACAATTGAGGGGCGGCATTACGAGCTAACCAGGAGTAGGATGAAAAGCCTATGATACTGCCGAAAATAACCAGATAAATCATGGAGCCAATGGCTTTTGCCGGTGCGTCGAAAATACTTAGGAGCGTAACTGGCTCCATAACTAAACTGATAGGTAGTAGAACGAGTCCGCCCACAATCATCTGAATACCACTCGAAATGGTGGCCGATGGTAACGCAAGTCGGGGTGTTAGTAATGTGCCGATAGCCCACGCAAAGTTGCCAAACGCAACAAGTCCCACGCCAATCAGTTTAGAGTCAATGCCACCTGTGCCCTGTAATTTATCGGGTTTAATGAGCAGATAGATACCAATCAGGCCAACCATTAAGCCAGCCAGAGCCAGATTGCTGGGCCTTTTTTTGCCAAATGAAACCCAATTTAGCGTGAGCAGATAAACGGGTAATAAGCCGCCCAGCAAAGCTGCCATGCCGCTTGGAATATACTGAATCCCCATTGACAGGCAACCGTTAGCAATTGTCAGCAGCAACACCCCGATAATACCCGCTGATCGCCATTCGAGACGTGTTGGGCTGGGAGTGCCCGTTAACCGCGCAAAGCTGTACAAAATGGAACCGGCAATTAAGTAGCGAACGGAAACCATATACAATGGAGGCATCCGTTCGGTCATGAAATGAATGAACAGATAAGTTGACCCCCACAGGATATAAACAGAAATTAAATTGCCCCACAGCGTAACGCGGCTGGGAGTAGTTGTGACGGGAGAGGTAATGGCTTGCATACTAACTGATTCGTTGATGTTGGAGTAACATCAACAACTTGCATTTTTCTCCTTTACCCAGCCGTTTTTTCG
>JANXVQ010000364.1 GCA_025351545.1 Spirosoma sp. | reverse complement strand
TGAACTGGGGCTGGACCAGCCGGACCCGAACCGGGCAACCAAGAGCGCCCTGACTATCGGGCTTTCCTACGTAGCCGGGGGGTTGTTGCCCCTGTCGCCTTATTTTTTGGTGGCAAATCCCCATGAAGCGCTATTGTATTCGTGCGGACTAACACTGATTTGCCTGTTCGTCTTTGGCTATTTTAAAAGCAAAGTCACCGGACAACCGCCCGTTAGTGGAGCGTTCAAAGTGATGCTGATTGGCGCGCTGGCCGCTGCCGCAGCCTTTGGGGTGGCTCGCCTAATTCAGTAATTCCCGATCCAGACAACTAATGTACGAAACCCATTCGGTATCTTACCCATCAGCAATCCGTCTGGTTTAATGTCCACGACTACACGCAGTTGTTACTGGATACAAATACGATTGCGCGCATTAAACCGGCTTCACTCTATAAACGAAAACGGCCTTCGAAACCAGTGGAGCAACTCGTGCTGGCCAGAATAAAGCAGTCAAATCCAGCCTGTCAGTTTGAATTTAAACAGTCCGTCTACGCAAGTTGGGCCATCTTTGAATACATCTACCGGGTCTTAAAACCCTTTCTGGTCGAGACAATGGATTGGACAAATCCAAACGGCCTGTTTCGTCGGCTTCAGGTTTTTATCGATCAGCCAAAGTGGCAGCCAGAGCCCGAAGGTGTTGTTATTTATTTCACAAAAATCCGGATTGATTCACTGAATTGAACGATGCCACGTTTTTGAGATACTCAGCGTAAAGACGTATATATAGTCAAGAAAGTAACACCGCTCTATTTTATGACCCGCTACGATTTTCTAAAATCAATGGGCTTTACCGGAGCCGCACTAATGGCGGCCTTAACGGCCTGCGTTCGGCCGGAGGATACTGTTGTTAATGCCCTGACACTGCCGGGAACATCCACGCCCACCGCCAGCACGACAACAACTACACCTATTTCAAGCACAGCAACGTCGGCTACGACCACCACGCCGACAACGACCACCGTGGCGAACGGCACCGACCTGAGTACCATTACGAACCGGTTGCTAACCATCGACCTGGCCTCTTCGGCGGCTTCATCGCTAAAAACCGTTGGAGGCTATATCACCCAGAGCGGCATCGTGGTCGCCCTGACCAGCGCAGGAACCTACGTAGCCGTAACACAAACGTGCAGTCATGAACCAAAAAAAGCTGTGATTTTCAATGTGACGGAATTTTACTGCACCGTACATGGTGCCCGCTTTGACCTGGCGGGGAGAGGAAAAAACAGCTTTGGCAGCAGGGGAATTTCGGTGTATAAAGTAGCCACCGACGGCAAAACACTGGTCGTATATAATTAACAAGTTCAGTCCATCACTAACCAATCTGAATCACCATGAAACTCGTTCTTATCATAGCATTCTTTGCTGGTTTATTGACAACTGCGCCCAATTGGGAACTCAATTTTGAGCGGGCGAAAACCGAAGCAGCCCAAGCCAACAAGTTCATTTTGCTGAATTTTTCGGGATCTGACTGGTGCGGTCCCTGCATCAAGCTCAAGAAAAATATCTTCGAATCGGCTGAGTTCGGACAGTTTGCCGCTGATCATTTAGTGCTGGTTCGGGCCGACTTCCCCCGGCACTCGAAAAATCAGTTGGATGCGGCTCAAACCGCCCATAATGAGTCATTGGCTGAGAAATACAATCAGCAGGGCAAGTTTCCGTTCACGGTTTTACTGGATGCCAATGGACGTATCGTAAAACAATGGGATGGCTACCCACAATCGCTGACGACAGCTTCATTTGTTGAGGAAATTCAGGCCGTTACGTCGGTCGCAAAATGAATGTATCGCCAGGCATTCACCAGCGGGTTCAACGGCTCATGGGCAACCGGTTTGAGATCAGTGTGGTCAGTTCGGATGCTAACCGGGCGAACGACTGCATCGATGCCGCCATTGCCGAAATCAGCCGGATCGAGCGGCTGCTCACTACGTATAGCGATGACAGCCAGACCAATCAGATCAACGCCCAGGCAGGGATACGCCCCGTGCAGGTTGACCAGGAAGTGTTTGCGCTGATTGAGCGCTCATTACGATTGTCTACGCTGACCCAGGGAGCATTTGATATTTCATATGGCTCGATGGACAAACGGCTCTGGAATTTCGATACAACCCTAACTGCTTTACCCGATTCAAAAACTGCCCGGCGCCTGGTCAGGCTGATCAACTACCGAAACATACTACTCGATGCGAACCAGCGGACCGTCTTTCTGAAGGAGAAAGGTATGCGAATCGGGTTTGGCGGTATTGGCAAAGGATACGCGGCCGAGCAGGCCAAACGTGTTCTGCGTGAGCGGGGTGTGGAAAGCGGTATCGTCAATGCCGCCGGCGATCTGACCACCTGGGGAACACAGCCCAACGGACAAGCCTGGACCATTGGCATCGCCGATCCAAACGGAACAACTCGTCAGGCATTTTCCTATCTGGAAATTAGTGATATGGCCGTAGCTACTTCCGGCAATTACGAGAAATATGCCCTGATAAATGGCAAACGCTACGCGCATACGATTGATCCGAAAACGGGCTATCCTGTGTCGGGCCTGAAAAGTGTGACTATTCTGGCACCCAATGCCGAGTTGGCCGATGCCTTAGCGACGCCCGTCATGGTCATGGGTACGCGGGTAGGACTGGACCTGATTAACCAGATGCGGCACATTGCCTGTATCATCATTGACGATAACGACGGGCTATACACATCGACGAACATTCGAATTGCAGCACCTGCCAAAGCCTAACTATTTAGTACACATAAGCGATGAATATAAACGTAAAAACCACTCAAACGACGCTATTGGTGGGTCTGATAGTCCTCGGCCTGTCGAGCTGCGTCACCGTTAAAGAGTATCAGAAAAACCGCATTAACGATGCCGAAATGGAGCTATCGGCCCGTAAATCGGAGAAGTTCGAGCAAAATTTCTATCTCTATCGCGAAGGCGCAGCAGGTGCCAACGGCGGTAAAAGCGGGGGGGGCTGCGGCTGTAACTAAGCCACTCGAACGATGAAAAAAATTTGTATATCCGTTGGGTTGCTGCTCAGCTTATGGCGGGCGGGATACGGTCAGACTGTCGATCTGCCCGCCTACGAGAAGCGTAGACTCAGCCTTCAGGAGGTCAATTTAGTGTCGGGATACTACCAGCAGGACGGCAACAACTCCGCCGTAACGGGGGGCATCGGCAGCGAACAGTTAACCGATTTTGCCCAGTCGATCGATCTGGTGTTAAAGGCGACCGACCGGCTGAATCGCCAGCACACGCTCACGTTTGATATGAATATCGACCACTACACCTCGGCCTCGTCAGACAAGATTGATCCCCTCACGGTTTCGTCGGCCTCACGAAGCGACACGCATATTTATCCTTCCATTGCCTGGACCGTCCAAAACAGTGCCAAACGTACCACGCGTGGTATAGCCCTCTCCTACTCAACCGAATACGACTACAAATCCTATGGCATTAACCTTAGTTTTGCAAAAGCCTCGGCCGACAACAACCGGGAACTTAGCCTGAAAGCGGGTGCTTTTTTCGATACCTGGAAAGTGATTCTGCCCGCCGAACTCCGCCCGGAAGGCTACGGCTCCGGCGCTCACGGCGATAGAGATCCCATTGACTACAAACCCCGAAATTCCTATAACGCCAGCCTGTCGTTATCGCAGGTGATCAATAAGCGACTGCAAGTTCTGCTGACTGTCGAACCGGCTTTTCAACAGGGTTTACTGAGTACACCTTTTCACCGGATTTATTTTCAGGATGGGGCCGAAACGGTGGAGCGACTACCCGGCAGCCGTCTGAAGTTACCCATTGGCCTCCGGCTACACTACTTTATGGGCGACAAGGTTATTGTCCGCGCGTTTTATCGGTATTATATTGACGACTGGGGCATGCAGGCGCATACCATCAATCTCGAAACGCCCATTAAGCTCACGTCGTTTGTGTCGGTAAGTCCGTTTTACCGATTTAGCCATCAGTCTGCTGTGCGGTATTTTGCTGCTTACGGACAGCACAAGTCAACTGACACCTACTATACAAGCGACTACGACATTTCGGATTTTACCAGTCAATTTATAGGAACGGGTATTCGTCTGGCTCCACCCGGTGGGCTGCTGGGTATTTCTCATTGGCAAAGCGTCGAGTTGCGGTACGGCCATTATGTCCGGAGTACGGGTATGGTTGCCAATAGCCTAACCTTGCTGACCAAGCTCAAGTAAACGTTGTCTTTTTCTCAAACCGTATACTACAGATTAAGAAGCTGTTTATAATTTTTCACCAAGCTAACGAATACTATCCACTGGACTACAGGCTACAATTCATTATAAATCAATGTGTTATATTAACATAAAGCGGCCCAAAAAATTGTCCACAAAAATCTCCTGATAATTTCAGGACATGACAAATAAACGGCATACCGGACCGGTCTGAAATTTGTCGGCACGGTCCACCCCGGTTCTTTATTTAGTATACTCTATAATGCTAAAATCACTCATTTTGAAGTATCTGAAAAGTGACGTTACTGCTTTGTTGAAGAAATACTTTGCGATGGTGGACATAAAGCGGTTTGGAGTGGTATTTGGAGACTGGGAGTTTATAGTTCACAAATGAGTTAAGTAGTTGAAATGTAATCTATTAAACTTTGCCATGAGTTTTCCAAACGCCATTCGATCACTACTACAAGCGGGAAACGGCCTTAATTACAGATATAAAACTAGCTGTAGGTGCAAGCTGCTCATTTAACGAGTGCCAGGTTGATAGTTGCTGGAGTAGGGTTTGGATGAAACGGCTTGACGAACACGATTATCTGTATTTATTTGGCAATGTGGTGGTGGTTTTTTTTAGGACAACTTTACCGAAAACGCTCGGGGCCGCCCGGGAGGTGTATTGAGGCTTTTTCAAAACCTCAAACGGCGGGGTTTCGATTTTGAATCGACCTATCTTCGCAGTGTAGAGAAACTCAGCAAGCCGGTTGCCCTGGTGAGTCTAGCGTATGCTTTGTAT
>JANXVQ010000352.1 GCA_025351545.1 Spirosoma sp. | reverse complement strand
ATCGTCCGGGGACTGCTGCCCTCTGGATGGGTACTGTTGTCCACCGCCAGAAGGAGAGCCGGATGGATAGGAGCCAAGCATACAGGATGAAGTCATCCCCGCCAGCAAGAGAAAAAGAAGGTAGCGTTTTCGCATGAGTTACGAAGAATAAATGATTAACAGTCAGTAGCAAAGAACGGAAAATTCAACGAATATATTTATTTCCACAATATATGGTAACCAGTCCGTTTGCCAGTTCCTATGAAACGGTTATACCAGGGCAGTGGTTACAAATCAGGTGAGATAAACTTTAGTTTTGAGAGACTCGGTCCACTGATAAAGGGCAGGAGTAGTAAAAAATGACTTGCCGAATCTTACTACATAATACGAAAAGACTCTGATCCCTTTTGCTTATGTCATCCGAAAAAAAATCAGTTGTATCACGACGGAAATTCCTCGATCTGGCAACAAAAGGAACCTTGACCTCTGCGGTCATTATCAGCGGTTTTCCAACTATCATACCCGCTTCGGTATTTGGTAAAAATGCCCCTAGCAATCGAATCAATGTTGCGGCTATCGGTACAGGTCGAATTTCGCGCGGGCACGATATGCCGGGTGTTTGGCAATATGACAACGCCCTGATTATGGCCGTTTGTGATCTGGATAGCAAGCGGGCCGACGATGCTAAACAGTTGGTAAACAGTGTTTACGCCAGGAAAACCGGCAAGAATTACGATGGCGTTCGGGTATATACCGATTACCGTGAATTACTGTTGAACAAGGATATTGATGCCGTACTTGTCAGCACACCAGACCATTGGCACGCACCCATTGTTATTGATGCCGTGCGCGCCAAAAAGGATGTGTATATGCAAAAGCCAGCATCGCTCACAATTGCCGAAGGGCGCATGATGGCCGATGCCGTCAGACAGTCGAAACAGATTGTGCAGGTAGGCAGTCAGCAGCGGTCGTCGGAGCAGTTTCGCTATGCCGCTGAGCTGGTGCGGAATGGTCGGATCGGCCAGTTGAAAACGGTTTATGTTGGATTGCCGGGTGATCCATCGGGCGATGAGGAACCCCAAATGCCGGTTCCTAAAAACCTGAATTACGATATGTGGCTCGGTACCACGCCCGAGGTTTATTATACCGAAAAGCGCGTTCATCCCCAGGCCGATTACGACCGTCCCGGCTGGCTGCGTTGCGAACAGTTTGGCGCGGGTATGATTACCGGCTGGGGCGCACACCATGTTGACTGCGCCCACTGGGCCATGAATACTGAATATACCGGCCCGGTTGAAATCTGGGGCAAAGCTGATTTTCCGAAACATGGTTTATGGGATGTACACGGCATTTTTCGTACAGAAGCGCTGTATGAAAATGGCGTGCATATGGTTGTGAGCAACGAGATACCAAACGGTATCAGGTTTGAAGGAACCGAAGGCTGGATTTTTGTGTCGCGGGGCGATGCGGCCGTCACGGCCAGTGATCCGGTGGCTAAGCAAAATGCGGCTAAAAAACTCGACGCCAGCGACCCCAAAATTCTCACATCGGTAATTGGGCCCAATGAAACCCATCTGACGGTTAGTAAAGAACACCACGGCAACTGGCTGGAAAGCATTGTAAGCCGGAAAGAACCGATTGCGCCCGCCGAAGTAGGCCACCGTTCCTGTTCAGCTTGTTTGCTGCACCACGCAGCCATGAAACTGAATAGAAAACTCTACTGGGACCCCAAGAAAGAACAGTTCAGAAACGACCCCGAAGCCAACAAACTTCTGTCTCGTCCGCAACGGGCACTCTATGCTATTAAAATGCTGGCATCGACAAAAGGCTATTAGGAAATTTCAATTTCCGCCGGATTAAAAAGGCAACGGCCTTTGCGGTGCCTCTGTGGTTGAAAATTTTACTTTGGTATTTACATCTTTTATTGTAAAGTGCGCCGGACGGTCGGCCGCGGCCGTTTTAACCCGGCGGAAATAATATTCTCATGAATTTTTTACCCCTTGCCGGTAGCTTGCTTATGGCTACGTTGATTACCGCTTGCCAGTCGTTGGAGAAAGGCGAAAAAGATGCGCCTGTTTTCCGGCTCATTACGTTAGATCCTGGCCATTTTCATGCCGCGCTGGTACAGAAAACGATGTATGAAGGTGTAGACTCGGTTGTGCATGTATACGCACCAGATGCGCCCGACCTACAACTCCATCTCGATAAAATTCAGGGGTACAATACGCGCCCGGATGAGCCAACGCACTGGAAAGAAGAAGTCTACAAAGGCGCCGATTTTTTCGATAAAATGATTGCCGAAAAAGCCGGGAACGTAGTGGTGATGGCCGGGAATAATCGCCTGAAATCCGATTATATTCAGAAAACGATCAATGCGGGATTCAATGTATTGGCCGATAAGCCAATGGTAATCAGTGCGTCAAACTTTGATCAACTGAAAGAGTCCTTTGCTGCGGCTGAAAAAAACAAAGTGCTGCTCTACGATATTATGACCGAGCGGTACGAAATTTCTACCAGGCTGCAACGTGCCTTTTCGCAGCAAGCGGAGGTGTTTGGTACGCTGGAAAAAGGAACGCCCGGCAACCCCGCTGTTACGAAGGAGAGCATTCACCATTTCTACAAGAATGTATCAGGTAGTATTCTCACTCGCCCGTCGTGGTTTATGGATGTGGCTCAACAAGGCGAAGGCATCGTAGACGTTACTACGCATTTAGTTGATTTGGTGCAGTGGGAATGTTTCCCAGAACAAATTATTGACTATCAGAAAGATATTAGCCTGACATCGGCTCGCCGGTGGACCACCGATATGACTCTGAGCCAGTTCAAAGCCATCACGAAGCAGGATGCGTTTCCAGATTACCTCAAAAAAGATGTAGTGAAAGACAGTATTTTGCGGGTGTACAGCAACGGCGAAATCAATTACCAACTGCGGGGCATTCATGCGAAAGTATCCGTCACCTGGGCTTATAAAGCGCCAGACGGAGCGGGTGATACACATTACTCAACGATGCGGGGCACCAAAGCCAACTTGATTATTCGTCAGGGGGCAGCGCAGCAGTATAAGCCTACCTTATATATTGAAGCTATTACTGGAAATAAAGACATGGAGGCTTCCCTGAAAACCGCTTTGCCTAAAATTCAGCAGGAATTTCCTGGCGTTGACGTGAAAAAAATCGCTTCGGGTTGGGAAGTGATTATTCCCGAGAAATACAAGGAAGGCCACGAAGCGCATTTTGGCCGGGTGGCTCAAAAATACCTCGATTATTTGAAAGCCGGGAAGTTGCCCGCCTGGGAAGTTCCCAACATGATTGCCAAATACTACACAACAACGCAAGCCCTGGAGTTGGCGAAGAAGGCAAAATAGTACACGGTATCTCAACTGAAAACAGGAGAGGGAAGTTGACTGCAAAATTTGCTCTGAAGCCAATTCGACACTTATCTCATAGGAAGTTAATTATGAACGAATCACAATCGGCCAATCGGCGCCAGTTTATTAAGGGATCTATTGCTACAGCGGCCAGCTTAGTCGCGCTACCAACATTGGCTAGCGAGACCATAGGGGCACCCGCTATCCTGAGCAGTGGATCGCTGGGAGATAGTTTAGGAAAGCCAATGGCATCCCGGCTTCGCTTTTCGGTTATCGGCATGAATTACGGCCATGTTGAAGCTGTGACCAGGGGCGGGGGCGAACTCGTTTCTTTCTACGCCAAAGAAGCTGATTTGGCCGCTGCTTTCGTTAAGCGATATCCGCAGGCAAAGCAGGTAAAAAGTGAAGCGGAGATCCTTGACGATAAATCAATTCAGCTCGTTCTCAGCTCCGCCATTCCCGACGAGCGCGCGCCTATCGGTATTCGGGTAATGCGCGCCGGTAAAGATTACATGGTCGACAAGCCCGGCATTACCACGCTCGAACAGCTTGCCGAGGTACGTCGAGTGCAGAAAGAGACCAAGCGTATTTATTCGATTATGTATAGCGAGCGGCTTGAGAACCGGGCGACAGTCAAGGCTGGTGAACTGGTTAAAGCTGGCGCTATTGGTAATGTTATTCAGACGATTGGGCTGGGTCCGCACCGAATGACGCCGAAATCCCGACCAGACTGGTTCTTCGACAAAAAGCGTTTTGGGGGTATTATCTGCGACATTGGTTCGCACCAGTTCG
>JANXVQ010000345.1 GCA_025351545.1 Spirosoma sp. | reverse complement strand
CTACGAATTTGATTACGCAGGCCAGTCCAGAACTAAAATTCACAAGGTCTACTTGCTGCCCGCCAGTCAGGGAAAAGGTGTTGGCAGGCTATTAATCGACAGAGTAGCGGAGTTGGCAATGGCCCATCAAAATGTCAATCTGGCACTAAACGTAAACCGATATAACAAAGCCATTCAGTTCTACGAACGAATGGGATTTACGATCGTCGGCAACGAAACGATTGACATAGGCGATGGCTTTCTGATGGAGGATTTTGTCATGGAAAAACCCATTGCCTGACTGTAACCAAGCCAACCTGAAACAGTAAATGCCGTTTCTGTAACCTTGAACAGGGCTACAGAAACGGCATTTATACTTATCTTTTTAAATAGAATACGCTACACGCCTTCTGCTTCTACTAATTTCACTTCGGGCACCAGGCGAGTCAGGAGGTTTTCGATACCTGCTTTGAGCGTCAGTGTGGATGATGGGCATCCGCTGCACGAACCCTGAAGCAGAACTTTTACCGTACCGGTCGGTTCATCGAACGAGTAGAAGCTAATAGCTCCCCCATCCGACTCAACGGCTGGCTTGATATACTGATCCAGAACAGCCTTAATTTTCTGCACAGTTTCAGAATCCATATCCACCTTCGTCGTATTGGTGTCCACGGTACGCTGAGAGAAAACAGGCTTCTGATCACCGAAGTAGTCTTTGAGGAATAATTTTACCTCAAACATCACCTCATCCCAATCGGTCTCGTCGTCCTTGGTAAGGGTAACGAAGTTGGCTGAGATAAACACCCGACGAACAAACTCAAACCCAAACAGGGCTACCACTAAAGGCGACGCTTTTCCGTCGAGCAAGGCATCTCCGGGCGTGGCATAGTCGAACGAAAGTCCGGCAGGCACGAGTTCAAAATTTACAACGAACTTCATGGAGTTCGGATTGGGGCTTCCTTCCGTAAAGACAGATACGGGACGGCTTAGCGTAGGATTCATTGCGAGAAAGTTTTCAGTTTACTGATAATTTCGACTGGTGGTCGTATACAGCTAACAGCCGGGTTGTTTTTTTAGTTTTTACGCGCAGAAAAACCCGTTCAACGGTTGTTAAACGGGTTTTGAAAATCTACAGGATTTATTAATGCCTTACAGATTTAGTTTTCTGACTAATTATGCTGCTGCTACTGGAGCCGCTTCAACTACCGACGAAACAGCCGGGATGATGTCAACATACGACCGGCTATCACGGCCTGGACGGAATTTTACTGTACCCGCTATTAAAGCGAACAGAGTATAATCTTTACCACAACCAACATTTTTGCCGGGGTGGTGTTTCGTGCCGCGCTGGCGGACGATGATATTGCCGGCAATGGCCACTTGGCCGCCGAATAATTTTACGCCCAGACGCTTGCTATGCGAATCGCGGCCGTTTCTGGAGCTACCTACACCTTTCTTGTGTGCCATTTTTTCTTAAAAAAGTTAGTAAGTAGTAAGTTTACAAGGTAAGTCCAATCTAAAATTGATACGTACACCTTACACCTTACAACTATTATAGAGTTATGTCTTCGATCATGACCTTCGTCAAATACTGACGGTGGCCGTTTTTCTTTTTGTATCCCTTCCGGCGTTTCTTCTTGAAGATGATAACCTTCTCACCTTTCAGGTGTTCAAGGATTTTAGCTGTTACCGTCACTCCAGCGACGGTTGGGGCACCAATGCTAATGCTCCCTTCGTTGTCAACAAGGAGAACTTTCACCTTGTCGGAGGCAAGTACAGCGTCCACATCGCCTTCTAACCGGTGGGTATAGATATGGCGACCTTTTTGGATCTTGAATTGCTGTCCTGCGATCTCTACGATTGCGTACATGTGTTGTGTATGAAATTGGAAATGAGGGTGCAAAGGTAGCAATAATGGCTCAGAAAGCAAGAGGGCTTTCTGCAAAAAATCTTACACTCGCCCCTTCATAAAATCGCCGGCCGCCGATTTCAATAAACCCGCAAACGAGTTCAAGCAAAATAAGACGCCCCGGTCAATCAACGCCCTGGCCTGATCGCCGGTAGCGGCTGTGGTTCCGGCAATTAACCCGGCCTTTCTGATCTTTTCGACGACGCCCGCAATTGTTCGTTTTACTTCATCATGACCGGGACCATCATAATATCCCATACTCATGGCCAGGTCGCGCGGGCCAATCACAAATCCATCGATTCCCTCAACCGTGAGCAAGTCATCGAGATTATCGATGGCTTCTTTGTCCTCGATCTGGGGCAGAATCAGTAATTGATCATTGGCGAAGGCCACGTATTCTCCCTGATTCATACTGCCCAGCAGATACTCGTTTGCCCGTACGGGCGCAAACCCGCGTGTGCCGATGGGCGCATATTTCACGGCTTGCACCAGGGCTTCGGCATCGGCAACGGTACTGATTGCAGGCATCATAATGCCCATTACGCCCGCATCTAAAAATTGCAGAATTAGCTTTGGGTCATTACTCC
>JANXVQ010000222.1 GCA_025351545.1 Spirosoma sp. | reverse complement strand
ATTAAAACTGAGTTCCGGGTCTGTTCGAGTCAGGACTTTTTGTTCAAAATTCGCCCCTTTATAATACTCCCCTTTTAGCCCAGATTGGGCTATTGCCGGTGCCGCCATTAACCAGCCTACCAGCAAGACAAGTGCCGATATTCGTTTCATCTGTAAACCTTTAATGCAAAGATGGTAGTGTCAATAATTCGTTTTTTGAGGAAAAGTGAAAATCAAGAAACTTTAGCTTATTCTGTTTGCAGACTCTTTGCCGGATTCATTCGGGCGGCTTTCATCGACTCGTAACCAACTGTCAATATGGTGATTAGTATGACCACGCCAAGTGTGATGGCAAAGACCCACCAGCCGAAATTGATGCGATAAGCATAGCCTTGTAACCAGCCGTTCATCAGGAACCAGCCCAACGGAGCCGCCAGTATAAACCCAATTAATACCAGTCGGCTAAACTCACGGCCAAACAGCCACACAAGCTGATTGGAAGTTGCTCCCAGCACTTTCCGAACCCCAATTTCTTTAGTTTTTGATTCGGCCATAAACGCGACTAATCCATACAGTCCCAAACAGCCAATCAGAATCGCAATCAGCGAAAATGCCTGTGCTAATCCTAACAGTATTTGCTCGGTGATATAAAAGTTTTGTAATAAATCGTCCAGAAAGTCGGCTTTGAAAACATGTTCAGGAAATAGCTCATTCCAGGCGTGTTCAACCGCCTTCAATGTGGCTGGTATATTGGCTGGATTTAGCTTTAACGAAGCCATTCTGTTTTCGTGATAATAGTTTAAGATGGTCATTGGTGGAATGTTTTCGCGCAGTTCGCTCAGGTGAAAATCCTTAACTACGCCAACCACGATTTTATCACCACCCCAAAGGTTTATGCGCTTACCGAGTACATCAGCAGGCGAACGCAAGCCCAATTGCCTTACCATCGTTTCATTGACGAGCGCTTCGTTATTCGTGGTATCGTTGTTCCGGAAATTACGCCCGGCCAGCAGTTTAATGTCATAGAGAGAAACATACTCGTTGTCGCCGACTTTGACGGCTGTCTGAAATTTTTCGGGTTCAGAATGGGTGTCATAGGTGAAGGCGACAGGCAATCGCCGATGGGCAGCGGGTGGCTCAGCACCCAGCGATACAGCTTCGACACCGGCTATTTGCCCTAGCTGGGCTCGTACTACAGCTTGTTTCAACGAAGTAATGGCCGGTATGGGTACAGTCAGAATAGCTTCTTTTCGGAAACCTAAATCCGCTCGTTGCATGTGCCTTACCTGGGCCATCATAACCACCACACCAATGATGAATAGCTGGGTGATAAAAAACTGCGTGACAACCAGCCCTCGCCGAACCGATACGCCACCTACCTGCTGTGTCGTTAACCGTCCGCGCAAAGCTGCCACCGGATTGAAGCGGGCCAGCACCAGCGATGGATACAGACCGGCCAGAAGAATTACACCCGCAATCAAACCACTAAACCAGCCCAGCGAATCGGGACGGAACAGGTTACTAATTGAGATGTCGGTGTTCATGATGGATAGGGCGTTATTCAGCATGGGCAGGCATAGATAAGCCAGTAAAATCGCCAGGGCTACAGCCGCCAGTGTAACCAGCGTTGTTTCGGTCATAAACTGCCCGATCAGTTGTCTGCGCGAGCTGCCCACTGCCTTCCGGACGCCCACTTCTTTCGAGCGCTTTAGGGCGTGAGCAGTGGCTATGTTAATGAAGTTTATGCAGGCGGCCAGCACTAAAAGCAGCCCGACAATACTAAGAGCATACAAGATTGCCTTCGGTGAGCGTCCGCTATATTGAGGTGTATGATCGGACTCGCTAAGCGGAATGGTGTGAAAGTCAAGCTTCTTTGCTTCGGTAGTCGTCAGGTATTTCTGACGGATAACTGGAAACGCATCGAGCAATCGCTCAATGGATATTCCTTCGCGGAGGGTAACAAAACACACCGTCGAAACGCCTTCCCAGTTCTGCATGGCCTGTTTACCCTGTTCGCCAAGTAAGGTCGGTACTGTAGCATAGGAAATGAAGGCATCATAACGAAGTTTAGTGTTGGACGGTAGATTTTTGATAAGACCCGTAACAATCAGATTCACCTGATTATCGAAGCGTACTAGTTTGCCAATTGGATTGGCTGCGCCAAAATATTTCCGGGCATATCGCTCAGTAAGTACCACCGTGTTTGGCGCCGACAAAGCTGTTTTAGGATTTCCGCTAATCCAGTCGGCATCGAAGACATCGAAGAACTGTGGCTCGGTGAAGCACAGGTTACGCGATTCCTCAAATTTTTTGGCAAAACCGCCCTTTCCGTCAGGCACACCGATGATGCGACCAAAGATGTTTTCGATCCGTACGGCTGTTTCGATAAAGGGAAAGTCCCGGCGCAGAACCTCTCCCAACGGTCGGGGGGTGGCATCGGTCGGAACCGTATTTTCCTGTTTTATATCCGTGACAACCCAATAGGTACGGTCGGCTTTGGCATGATATCGGTCGAAACTAAACATGTAGCTGACCAGCAGAAAAATGATTATGCCGCAAGCCAGTCCGACAGATAGACCAGCTATACTGATCGCGCTAACCTTGCGGTTGCGCCACAGATTGCGAAAGGCAATTTTGATGTAATTACGGAACATGATATGTAGGCAAAAATGAATAGAAATTACTACTTAGTGTTGAAACAAATATATATAATTTTCTTATATATAGGTGGTAAAATTTAAGCGTGATTTATAGCCTTGTAGAACCATCCATCACGCCTGTTTTAGAGTACTGGTAATCCGTTGATAAGTGACTTTAAGCGGCTCTTAAGAGTTTTCGCTGCTTTATTAAATCTTCTCTCTTTACGAACGTAATAGGCAGGAATTCGTCGGTTGGCGAGCCAATGTAATAGAGTGTCCAGTCGCGGTCATAATCGGCCAGGAGTTGCTGGATACACTCCACCCGGTCGAACGTTGGTATCCGACAGTCGCCCCAATAGCCGTTCATTTGCGGACAGGAAAATTTGGTGACAAAACACAATCAATTAGGCAATGTAACGGCTCGTTCGTCGATGATTTTTGTGGCCTGATTGGTTAATGATGTAATTCGGGAATTGCCAAACATTTGCCTGCCCAACAGCCGGAGCCTGTTTGGGCCTTGATTATTCACCGGCCTTTTTGAGAAACTCAGTTGCATTCGTGTTTTGCGGGTTCAAGGCCAGCGATCGCTTGTAATTGCTAATCGCCTGGGCACGATTTCCCATGTGTTCATAGTTTTCAGCCAGACTGTCGTAGGTGTTCCAGGCTTTTGGATACAGGTTAACGTTTAGCTTGAAAATCTCAAGAGCTTCCTTGAGTTTCCCTTGCCTGGCCAGGGTATATCCCCATCCGTTTACATAGTTTTCGGACAGATGGAGTTCGGGATGCTTTTTGCGTACCGCCTTCACTACGTCGATAACCTGTGCATAACCACGAGTTTTTATAGCCGTGTTGAGCGCTCTAAGACCGACTGACTCTCCATACAGAACATCCATGATATTTTTGGATAGTTCGTCAAGTTGGTTTTGCGTTGACTGGTCGGCATCGTTGGCGAGCAGGACAAGGCCAGTCTTCTGATCGGGATACAGATCACAGAAACTGGCAAAGCCAAACGTACCCCCCGAGTGTTCCACGCGTCGCTTGCTGTCGATCGTTTTGTTAAGAAACCAGTTTAGTCCAAAGCTCTGATTGTCAGCAGTGCCCCAGGTGGGTTGATGGCTTAACTTAACAACTTTGTTGCTTTCGTCTAACTGGTAAGCCGCGTATTTTAGTAAATCAGTTATGCTGTAACGAAGGCCACCGGTGGCTTGCATAGCTTTCATTGTAAACGCGGGCATCTGGATTCCTTTGCCGTTATAGCCAAGGGCGAATTGATCTGATAATGGTTCCAAAATAAAGCTGCTTCGCATTCCGAGCGGCTGCTCAATCTGCGTGTTGACTAGTTCGTCAAACGGCATCTGGTAAATTTTCTCCAGAATGTAGCCCAGCAGTTGAGCCGCTACGTTGGAATGTCGCGGATTTTGGCCGGCAGCAACCTTCAGTGTAACCGCGTGCAGGTCGTTGAAAAAGTCCTGCTTCGTGTAGGTACTCATCTCAGCCACAATCAAAAACGGAATTGAATCTGGGTTAGCCTGTTTGTACTGATCGGGTTTGTCTGGAAAATTATCGGGCAGGTCACAGGTCCAGTTGGTTAGGTGTACCAGCGTTATGGGCTTGCCCTGATACGCCAGATTCGGGTAATCACCATCAAGGTACTTCCGAATGTCATCGTCAAGATTGACCTTCCTGTCGATAACGGCCCGTGCCAGTAACAGACTCCCAAACGTTTTACTAATCGACCCGATTTCGTAGATGGTGTTTTGCGTGGGGAGCCGATTTTTGCCCTCCTCCGTCGTGCCGAAGTTATAAAAAGAAGTCTGTCCGTCCCGGATGATACCGATTGACAAACCTGCATGTGTTTTTTCCTGAACGAATGCCGTTCCCAACTGATAAATAGCCGTTTCCTGGCTGGCTTTCTGAGGTGAAGTTGCTTGACCAGAGGATAGTCGCGGAGTTAGTGCAAAAAAACAGAGGACGATAATTAATTTTCTGATAATCATAGTGTTAAGTCATGCAAACCTATAAGGTTTTTGAGACCTTATAGGTTTAGAGGGAGAGTATATAGAATCTAGGCTTTTACTTCGCCTTGCGGATGTAGATATTGCCGTTCATGTTTTTCATCATGACTTCCGGGCCACCGCCGTTGATTTTGCCGTATACCCAATCCTCAATTTTCACCTGATACATTCCCGATTGGTTCGTACGGCTCACTTTCGGCTGATTTTTATCGACGTCGATATCAAAGTCACTGTAAATTTCGCCCCGGTCTGATTTGAGTTTACTATTCACTTTTACCGAAGCCGGAAACGTTACGTCGACGTTTCCGTTGAGCGTAGAAAAAGCCATTGGCGTATCAGAATCAATGGATTTGAACGTAGCAATCAGGTTTCCATTAACCGTATTGGCAACGGCTGAACCAGCAACATTGGTCAGGTGGATATACCCGTTAACGTTCGTGATTTCCAGATTACCGCTTACATTCTCAATCTCGATATTCCCATTGTTCACCGCGCTGACCTTGAGCGCAAACCGTTGCGGCACCTTAATTGTCAAATCAATAGACTGTTTTATGGAATTGGCGTTGATGTTAACCGTGTTGTTTTTCTCTTCGGCGCTGATATCAAGGGGCAATCCGGTGGTAATGCGCTTCATACCGTTCGATGCCTTATCAGGGCGGTCGTCGTTGTCATCACGTCGGCCACGTTTTGGGCTGGCTGTAATGTCGATTACAACGTCTTTGCCCGTGTAGCCGATAACGTGAATAGAGCCGTTGATCAATCCAACGTGTAATATGCCGGGTTTGCCGGGATCACTCAGGGGAACGACTAGTTGCTCTTTCACCTCGTTCTGAGCGAGTAATGGTGAAGCAGCCAGCAGGCTTATAAAACAAATGAATAATAAATAATGAATAATAGTTAATGGCTTAATCGTGAATATGTTAGCTAACATGCATTGTGCATTTTTCATTATCCATTTATTTAAAGTTGTCAGTTTGTTCGTTTTCATCAGGATTGTTTTTTAATATAAATGCTGCCGTTAAATGTTTCGAACTTGAATGTTTTGCCGCCACTGCCGATACGTATGGCCGTGTTTTTGTTGAGTTTGTAGACCGTTCCATCACCGGTTTTCTGTGTTGTTTTGACTGCCTGAACGGGCAACACTTCGGTATTTGGAAAGTCGGTAAAGAACTTGCCCTGGAACGTCTTGAACTGTAGATCGGCGGAAAGATTGGTTGGATAACTCACATTAATATCGCCGTTGAGGGTGTAGTACGACGAGTTTGCGGGTGGATTTGCTACGTAGTTGACGTCGAGATTTCCGTTGATCGTGTGGGCATCCGTAGTGCCTTTTACGTTTGTCAGCGTGATGGCTCCATTCACATTACGAGCCTTTAGAACGTGTTGGGAAATTAGATTTGGGTTTTGGGCTTGATCCGTTGCAACATCAGCTGAATGTTGGCTAAAAGTAGCCAGCCTACCGAAGAAGATAGCGTGTATTCGTAATCTTTGACGATGCGCCGAAAAAAGT
>JANXVQ010000208.1 GCA_025351545.1 Spirosoma sp. | reverse complement strand
ACCGCTTCCCCGGCGATCGTCGACATTATCACTTTCACGTCCTCCTAACCAACGCATGATTTCCTTCTGTTAATAAATGGTGATTATATAAGTTTGTTTTCTGATGGCAAGATTACTATTTCTAGCGATGAAATGTTTCATTTTACCTCAATTATTCATCGGGACTTAGCTCGTTCGTACTGTACAGGCCATTGCACTTCATCGCTTAATGCATGAGCGGCATGCAATGGGAAATAGGCATCACGCAAAAACTCGCGGGCTAACAGGATCAAATCAGCTTGCCCGTTCGTCAGAATTGCATCGGCCTGTTCGGCCGTTGTGATCAGACCAACGGCGGCCGTCGTTATTCCGGTTTCCTGTTTGATACGCTCGGCAAACTCCACTTGATAGCCAGGGCCAACCGGAATTTTCGCGCGGGCTACGTTGCCACCCGTTGAACAGTCAATAACGTCTACACCTTTCGTTTTAAGAATACCCGCCAACCGTACAGAATCGTCAATTGTCCAGCCCCCTTCGGTCCAGTCGGTTGCCGATAGGCGCACAAACAACGGTAAGTCCTGCGGCCACACCGTTTGGACACGTTCAATGACGTCGAGTAACAGGCGAATACGATTCTCGAAGGAGCCACCGTATTCATCGGTGCGCTGGTTGCTCAACGGCGACAGGAATTGGTGCAGTAAATAACCGTGGGCCGCGTGAAGTTCAATAACCTGAAAACCAGCCGCTAGCGAGCGTTTGGTGGCCGATACAAAATCTACCTGTACTTTTTCGAGTCCCTCCTTTGTTAACGCCAACGGTTCTGGTTCTCCATCAACAAACGGGATGGCACTGGGGGCTACCGTTTGCCACCCATTTTCCTCGGTCGGAGAAATTGCCGAACCTCCCTCCCACGGTCGATTATGACTGGCTTTACGGCCAGCATGCGCTAGCTGAATGCCCGCAACAGACCCATTTTCCTGGATAAACCGGGTGATCCGTTTCAGGCCGACAATGTGCTCATCTTTCCAGATACCCAGGTCGTTAGGTGAAATTCGTCCCTCTGCCGATACGGCCGTTGCTTCCGTTATAATCAGGCCAGCGCCCCCAACAGCCCGGCTGCCTAAATGCACAAGATGCCAGTCGGTCGAGAACCCGTCGTCGCTGGAATACTGGCACATAGGCGAAACAACAATACGATTTTTAAGCTGAATACTACGGATGGAAAGCGGAGAAAAAAGAACAGACATAATTTTCATCAAGACATTACCAATGGTAAACAATCAATTCTGGAATACAGTTAAAACAATCCAACCAAAAACCTCAACAGAAATGGCAAACGATTCGAAAATTGACCAACGAGACGACCGCAACTACGGACCGGTCTATCTAACCGGAGGTGAACACAAATAGGGCAATGGAAACGGTCCGGCGCTCCGGTTTGGGGATTGAATCAAAAAAAATATTCTATTGATGTACCAGAGTACATTCGGGCCGCCTGGAATTATCGCACTGGCGACCCGGATCAATCACAAAGAAAATGCAGCAAAATACGAAACCGATGAAGTGTCAATAATTAAAGACCGGATCAAAAAAGCAGCGAAAACCCACGATGTGACAGTTGGCAAGTAATAATTTTAGTTGAATAAAAAATGCCCGACCTGTACAAGGCGGGCATTTTTTATTCAACTATTAGGTGATTGTGTTAGATTTTCTCTTTCACAACTTTAACGTCTTTCTTGGCGCGGTCTTTAATTAGCTCGCCTTCCTGTTTCATGTGTTCTTTTCGATGCGCTTTGAGAGATTCTCTATCGCCAGAAGCCTTGTCAACTTCACGAGCCATTTTGTTGGCTTTTATAGCGGCTTTGTCGGCGGCTACTTCACCTTTGGCCTCAACAACATCGGCTTTTCTCTTTAGTTTACTATCCTGAGCCTGTGCAACGCTTAGTGTTAAGGCAAGGGCCGCAAAAACAACAAGTATTTTCCTCATGACGTAATGTGGGTGTAAACCCGTTATCGAGTGATTAATAAGTTTAACTGCAGGCTACTAACCGTACAGATTTATGGTAGATAACAAAGAGCAGACAATCTTGTTTAGATTCGGTAAATTTTTAATGTAGAGTTTCATTATTTCGTTCGGCCGCCTGGCCGGTAAGGGTAGTCAGCACCGACTTTGATAGCTCAGTTTCGCTGTTTTTACCCGTGGTTCGTCGTTCACCAATACCACCGGGGGCGGGCAGCATTCTATTTACAGCAGCCATTGTCTCAGCAATTAAGTTTGGTGCTAAACCCTGAAGTGCAATACCAACTTTAGCTGATAAGGTGATGATACGCCCGGCTTCTCCATACCGGCAGGCGTCAAGAATTTCGCGGGCAGCTTCGGTCGAATCAATTGTTAGGAATGGCAGCGAATCGCTGATTTTAAAGGCAGCGTACTCTTTCTCATTCTGGCCTTTAAAAATGGCATTCCTCGGGCTACCCGTCCGCATCAGGCCGGGGCATATTGTCGTAACATAGATTCCATCTTTCTGCAACTCAGCCCTTAACCCTTCCGAAAAGCCGACAAGGGCGAATTTACTGGTTGAATAGGGTGACAAGTGAGGCACCGCCAGTTTGCCACCAATGGACGCAATATTGACAATGCGGTATGACACGGATGGCCCCGATATCGACCCGCCAGAAATAGGTTTAGCTCCATGCCGGGTCAGCATTTGAGGCAATACGGCATTTATCATGTAGAAAGCTCCCCAGAAATGGGTGTCCATCGACTCCTGAAAATCGCG
>JANXVQ010000176.1 GCA_025351545.1 Spirosoma sp. | reverse complement strand
CCAGCAGATGTTGTACCGGTGGTAATTATCTGATCGAACAGAGCTTTGGCTTCCGCAAACTTCTTCTCATACATATAGGATTTTGCCAAATAAGCAGCAGCAGCCCACTTATTAGCACGCCCCACGGCCGATTGAGTAGCGGGCAGATTATCTTGAGCAAACTTGAAATCAGCCTCAATCTTTGGCCAAATATCTACATTGTTTGGCACTGCTTCAATACCTGTACCGTAGTCCTTTGTTTCGTCAATAAAGGGAACCATGTTGAACGAACGCTTCAGTTCAAAATAGTAGTGTCCCCGCAGAAAGCGCGCTTCAGCTGTAAGTGCGGTTTTCTGCGCAGCCGTTACATCAGCACCAGCCGAAGCAATAGTACGAAGAACAGAGTTGGCTCGGGCTACACCTTCATACATGGCGTTCCACTTGGAGTTCACTTCACCGCTAGTAGCCAGTAATTGAAACGTCTGGAAGGGAGTAAGCGCGTTAAAGTCTCCTGAGTTAGATCCTTTATTAGCGTCACCTCCTGAGATGCTGCCGCGAACCCAGTTATAAGAACTGGCTGACTGGGAGAAGCCCCGGGCGTTTAATTGCGCATAGGCGCCAATAAGCAGCCCGTCGAGCCCGGCTTTCGACGTTAACTGAGGACCAGCTAACTGGCCGGTGGCCGGTACTTCCAGGAATTTTTCTTTGCAGGCGAACGTGACCATAACAAGCATTGCCGTGGTTATTGTCCCCTTTATAATCGAATTTTTCATAGTGCAATTTGCCTAAGAAATGAGATGAGTTTTAGTTTTAGACGACAGAGTACAAAGTGTATTATAAACATTATACCCTGTCGTTTGTTTGAATTTGTTTAGAAGCCAAAGCCTAAGCCGACATTGTAGCCGCGTGAGACAGGATAGTTCCCCACATCGATGCCAAAGTTGGTATCAGCAGCACCACCAACACCTGGATCTAAGCCACTGTATTTGGTGATGGTAAATAGGTTCGTTGCCGACACGGACACACGCAACCTATTTAAATTAATCCGGTTGAGCATCACAGCGGGGAAGGTATACCCTAAGTTTAGATATGACATTCGGCCGTAAGATCCATTCTCTACGTAGTACGAGTTAGATTGTGTGTTCGTACTAAAGTTAGATGCGCTTTCAAAAATAGGAATGGTTGTATTCGTATTTGTAGGCAACCAAGAGTTTCTTACCCGTGCACTGACGGCAGCACCCGTAAAGGATGGGTAGAAATCGGTAAACCAACGCTGGTTATTAAAGATTTTATTACCCAGCGACGCGTACAAGTTCGTATTAAGATCGAAACCTTTATACTTCAACGATAGCGTAATACTACCCGTAAATTTAGGAATTGGGCTGCCAAGGTACTGGCGGTCAGTGTCATCTATCTTACCATCGCCGTTTGTATCGGCATATCGGAAACGACCTGGGCCTGCTCCATTTTGGGTTGGTGCGGCAGCCACTTCTTCTTTGCTATTGAACAAACCAATTACTTTATAGCCATAGAATGACGACAGTGGGTGACCCGGTTCGTTACGAACAACTTGCGTACTTAAACGTGTACCACCCCCTCCGAAATAAGGAACACCTGGAGCTAACGACTGTATTTGATTGCTTAGGAAGCTACCAATCCCGGTAACTTCATAGCCTAAATTACCCGCTATGTTACCCCGTGTTATAATTGTAATGTCAACTCCTTGGTTACGCATACTGGCTACGTTGCTGAAAGGCGCACTGGACCGTACACCCACGACACCAGGTAAGCTAAGCTGAAAGAGGAGGTCTTTGGTATCTTTTCTCCAAAAATCGACCGACATTTCCAATTTATTGTTGAAAAATGATCCATCAACACCAATGTTTGACGAGACACTGCTCTCCCATTTGGCAGCGGGGTTACCAATCTGACTACGGTAAAAACCAGAAGCAATGGAGTTGTTCGTACCATTGATATCATAGCCTTGTCCAGCACCACCGCCATACAGGTTGTATTGGTTGGTAGCATTCAGGAAGTTTGAGTTACCCATGATGCCATAGCCACCTCTAATCTTCAGATCTGATACCCACGGTAGATTCTTCATGAACTCCTCCGACGAAATACGCCATCCCGCCGATACAGCCGGGAATACCCCATAACGGTTCGATGCGGCAAACTGGGAAGAACCGTCCCGACGAATAACGACTTTTCACGGTATAATTTCCGCGTAAATACGGAATTTGACATTACGAAGAAACTTCGATTCGGCCAGAATTTCCAGCTTGCCTACATAAAAACCAGAGGTATTCTGGGCGGAACAGGCAATGCA